>CANPPM010000058.1 GCA_947575935.1 uncultured Butyricicoccus sp.
CCATTTCGGGCGCATCAGGCCGGAGGACCTGAAAAGCCTGTCCATGCGGTCAGCATCGTTTCTTGTCCAGAACGCAAGCATATTACAAAAAGCAATGTCAGCCTCAGAATGTGATTTATAACCAGAATTTTTCCAGTCGCCGCCCCACAATGCCGAAAATAAAGCGCCGTTTTTGCTTCGCTTGATTTTGGTAATCAGTTCTGCATCGCTTAAGTCAATCGGTGCTGATGAAGTCGATTTCTTGGGCATCGGGGCGGACTTATCGGGAAACCATTCCGCAAACAATTCCACGATCTCTTTTGAGCGGTCTGCGAGCGGGCGCACATCTCCGAACGGTTTGCCGGTGACTGTAAAGTAGCGTTTCGCCTGATACATCTCACGAGCGCCGCCTTTGCGCCCATTCACGGGGATTTTCCCGCGCACGTAGATATGTAAGCCCGTCCCGCTCGGACTGTATTCGGTATAACTGTTCAGCCGCTCTACCGCTTCCAGCGCGGCGGGATCAGCAATCCCGGTTTCCAGGTCGATTACACGGTCAAGGTCTACGCCGACAACCCCATTATTGTGGAACTCGAATCCAATGCCGTCATAGCTTGCGCTTGCCTGCACCGCTTCCTCAAAGGTTGCCCAGGTGTTCGGCTGACCTGCTTTTGCACCGTCGCCCATGCGCGGGTTGATCGGCACCTTGCCGCGCCTGACAACCCACTGTGGAAGTGATTTCAATTCTGCCGGGAAGTTTTCAAAACTCAAGTTTTCACCCCTTTCTCAATCGATACAGCTGTCAGTCGGATTTCGTTTGCACGATGCAGCATAGACTTTACAAAAGCGTCCCGCTCGACCTCGTTTTCAGCTAAAAAGTATCCGGTTTTATTGTCTGATAGAATAGGAATGCCGCTCCTGCGTTCAAGTTCTATCAGTCTGCGAATTGTGCGCCCGTCAAGGTCGGTTAGCGTTTGAAGCTGCCGAAGCGGGATTGCGTTCGATTGGCCGCGTGAAAGATAATCAGAAATGTTCACAGGGGACACCGCTCCTTTCCACGCTCTGCCGGTTCAACTGCTCTAAAAGCAATTCATAATTGACCAAAAACCGATTGCCTGAATAAATACCGGGAAGCTGTCCCTGCTTTTCCATCAGCCGAAGCCGATGCTCTGACAATGGGCCGCGTTTCGCCGTCTGACGAATTGTCAGCATGTTAATGGCTCGCACTACTTTCACCTACCATCTCCAAAATGTCACCCACGCCGCAGCCGAAATAATTGCATAACTTTTCGAGTACGCCATAGGATACAGCTTCACCGTCTCCATAATATAGTTTTGTCAAGGTGGTTCTTGAAATACCTGTTTTTCGAGACACTTCGCTGATTTTGCTCCTGCGTTCGCCCATCAGTTTCGATAATCTGCTGTTAATGCATCTGTTCATTGCTGTATCACCTCTCAAACGTTCTGCCCAAATCATTAGACGATATAGCTAGTATAGCACACAAAAATTATTTGTCAATAGGGCTTGACAAATTGTTCAGCATGCTATACAATTTATTTAAGGAGGAATTCAAAATGATACATTGCAATCTTGCGACGCTGTTAGCGGAGCGAAAATTGAAAATATCCAAAGTCGCAGAAGACACAGGGCTTTCACGCACAACATTAACTTCTATGTACTATAATCAAGGCAGCGGAATTCAATTAAATACGATTGATAAACTTTGCATTTATCTCGATATAGCGATTGACCAATTGTATTCTTTTTTTCCTTTTGATTTATATTGCGTAAGATGCGAGTGGCATGGCCAAGATTCGATTAACCTTACTCTTTCCTACGCAGATAAACGGCACAAGAAAAAAGACATAGATATATTTGGTCAACTTGACATTTCAAAGAATGAAGATGGGCTTATCAATTATATGGGTATTATTCTTGATTACTATTTGTCAGATGCGGAAGAATATGATTCCGAATCGGGAGTGTATGAGAAACTTGTAAAACAAGCCTGCTTAAAGCTTCCACAAAGTGTAAAATACAAATTAAAGAACGATATAAGTGTCTTTATATCCGATATGCTATATACCGGAGATATTGCTGACAACTGTACATTTGTTACATCGTTTCCGCCGTTGGATTGAAATACGATATTGAAATAAAGGAGTGATTATTTTGGCAAACATTCAAGAACGCCGCAACAAAGACGGCAAATTGATCTCTTATTCCGTCCGCGTCCACAGAGGGCGCGGGCCGGATGGAAAGCAGCTCAAGCCTTATACGGCTACTTTTGAAGTATCGCCCACATGGACGGAAAAAAGCGCACGAAAAAAGGCCGAGGCATTCGCCGCGACCTTTGAAAAGGAATGCAGAGAGGGGACGATAAGCGATAGCCGCTTAAAGTTTGCCGAATACTGCGATTATGTAATTGGGTTGAAAGAGCAACGGGGAGTAAAACATAGCACAATTGTTCGGTATAAAGAACTTACCGGTCGGATTTATCCAGCTATTGGACATATCAAGCTGAATGATCTCCGCGCAGATCGGCTGAATGATTTCTATACTGCATTGGGGCAGGATGGCCAGAATAAGCGGACTGGCGGCAAGCTGTCAGCCAAGACGATTTTAGAGCATCATCGCCTGATTTCTACCGTATTGGAACAGGCTGTGAAAGAAGGGCTTGTGCCGTTCAATGCCGCCAGCCGTGCGACGCTTCCCAAAGCGGAACGCAAAGAAGTGAATTACTTCCAGCCCGAGCAGGTTGTAGCTATCCGGGAAGCGCTCGAAAGCGAACCGCTCAAATGGAAAACCCTTGTTCATTTGCTGCTGATTACCGGGGCGCGGCGCGGTGAAGTGCTAGGGCTTAAATGGGGAAAGATCGATTTCGAGGCGGGTAAAATCCACATCTGCAACAGCGTCCTGTATTCGCCTGATATCGGTATCTACGAAAGCACACCCAAAACGCCGACCTCCAACCGGTTTGTTGCTTTGCCCGCTGAAACCATGCTGTTACTGAAACAGTATCGCGCATGGCAAACGCAAGAGCGCTTTCGGCTCGGCGGTTATTACGAAAATCAGGATTTCGTTTTCGCGCAGGACACTGGGAAGCCAATGCACCCAGATAGCGTGACCGACTGGCTCAAGAAATTCAGTAAGCGTCACGATTTGCCGCACATCAACCCGCACGCCTTCAGGCACACAATGGCCTCTATGCTCTATTTCAACGGCGTAGACAGCGTGTCGATTTCAAAGCGGCTCGGTCATGCGCAGGTTTCCACGACCTCGAATATCTATGCGCACATCGTAGAAGAGGCAGACCAGAAAAGCGCCGATATTCTTGCAGACGTATTCTTGAAGAAGGCTTGAATTTTCTTGGCGAGTTGAATTAAAGTTGAATTTCCTTCATCGTGAGTATTTCCTTAACAAGTCTAAAAATTGCAAAAAAGGCCGCTATCTTTTCGATAACGACCTTTTTCAATGGGTGCAGGGACAGGACTTGAACCTGCGACCTCCGGGTTATGAGCCCGACGAGCTACCAACTGCTCTACCCTGCGATATGACTGCGACTTTCGAGCGCTTATTTATAATACCACATGCAAAAACAAAAGTCAAGTATTTTTAAAAAAATTTTTGCGCGTTTTTTAGAGATTCCCGTCAAGGAAGGCCGGCAGCGAAAAAGACGGCGGATCGGAGAGGATCCGCTTTCTATACGGAGGCATAAGCCGCACGAAAGGATAGAGCCTGTTTGAAACCGCTGGCTCCGGCGAAGTTTATTGAAGGGCAGAGAGGAGCGGCTTTTCGCCGGTTCAGCCCAGTTCCCTTGCCGTCTATCGGGATTCAAGGGGAGTGGACGTGACAACAGCGTACTTTGGGTGTCTGCCGGACGTCATAGATTGGCGTTTCATATGCCGCAGCCGGGGTTTAACCCAGCTGCGGCTGTTTTGGGGCCTTTTTGTATCAGAGGGGACGGCGGGGGGCGGAGAAACGACGGTTCTGCACAGCCGTGTGCCGCAGAGGCGTTGCTCTTTCAGGCTGCTGGAGCGATTTCGCCGCTTTCTTCGCCGGTATGTAGGCTGTTTTATTTACATCCGTTTTTCCTTCAAAACGGCGTTGTGACGCCGTCTTCTGTCTGGGTTTCTTCTGCAGCAGACTCGGGTGGCGCCGCTGTTGGTTCACCGGTTTCGTCCTCCCAGAGCGGCAGCGCATCGCCATTGACACGGGCGGTCTCACCGTCCTCGACCGGGATGACAATGCAGCGCCTGCCGTCGACTGTTGCGGCCCGAACCGCGCTGCAGCGTTCCTGCGGCAGTTGGAGCGAAATGCCAGGCGCTTCTGCCAGAGGGGCTTCGGGGGGCGCTGCGCATTCGGCAGGTTCTGCAGCAGGGCCGTCCGCAGGCGGCACGCCGCGCGCGGCATCAAGCTGTTGCTCCAGGGTGGTGATCTTTTTTTCGAGCGTCAGGATCTGTGCGCGGCGCGCCCCCTCTTGGGCGAGCTTGGGTTCTAGGAGATGGCTGGCTGCCGGCATCTCCTCACCAAACATCTGGGTGCAGCCTTCAACGATGGCCTCACGCACCAGATCGGGCATATCAATATCAGAGATCATATCGGCGACGTCTTCGGCTGTCAGCGCGCGGTCGCCGGTGCCTTCTTCCGTCTCTTCCCGGATTGCAATCAAGCCGTCCAGGTTACGCTGGATGAAGAGATAGGCGTTTTCGGCCTGATCCCGCATATCGCCAAAGGCGTCGTTGACCACGTCTTCAAACATCAGCTTTTCCTCGGCCGAGGTACGGCACGGCGAACAGCCCAGCAGGCCCGAGATCAGCTCGGGGTGAGATTCGCTTTTGGCGTAGTACAGCATGGCGTTGATGTCGGCGCTGCGGCCCGAAAAAGCGGGAAAGACAAATCCGGCCTCGGGCATGCCGACGACCCAGTCACGCTCGCGCGCACCGATACGGTTTTCTTCTTCGCGGTAGCCCAGGGCGGCCTTGGAGAGCTCGACCGGGCAGACGGCGCACAAGATATATTCATACACTTCTTCAGAATCGTCCAACCGCTGGCGGTCCTTGGTCCGCACCGGCACATCGTAGATATCATGGAACAGCAGTACCAGGCAGCTGCCTTCAGAATGATAGTTCTCTAGAAACTGTTGGAAAAACTGTTCGATCTGCTCGTCGGTACACTGCTCGTCCGAGCGCAGGGTTTGAAAAAACTGTTGGCGCTCTCGCGCTTCATCGGTGCGTTCGAACTCCAGCTCTAGCAAGTTTTTTCCAAGCGTGCCTGAAAAAACCTTTTTGGCCAGCTCCAAATACTTGAAAAACTCCTCTTCAGCAAGATTGGAAAAGGATTCGCTGAATTTCAGGATTACTTCTTTTCCGCTGTTGATATAGCAGCCGGTGACGCGGTCGAAAGTGCAGGCTTTTTTTGTCAGGCGCTTGCGCAGCTCCTGCACGTCGCGTTTTGAGATATTCATAGCTCGATTCCTTTCTTCGGATGCTCCGGATTTTAATCGTCTAATCTACAGTATACCAAATTTGGCAGGCGCTGGGCAAGAGTTATTTTTGATCTGTACGGTGCTGGTCTGGGCAGCAGGATCGCGTATTCTGCACAGCGTGCGATTTCCAAGGCGTTCTCCGACGGCGATGATGGCTTTTCCCAGCCTGTTCAGGGTAGGACAAAGGGCCTGCCGTCTGGAAAAGACCGACGGCAGGCCCTTCGGGGGGATCACAAGGGGGAGAGGCGCGTTTCTCACGCTGTGTGGGGGAAGGCGGCATCGGCTGCCTATCTGCAGTATGCGGCGGCGCGCTTAGGAGAGGTATTTCCGTAAGGTTGCGCGGACCGCGCCGGGACCGGCCAGTTCCTCTACAAACATTTGCTCAATTTTGCCGGCTAGTCCGGCGGCAGCCAGGTCGACGCCGAAAATCGAGGCGTTCGACAGGATCCCCCTGAGTTCGCCGTGATAGGAGGAAGGGTCGCCTGCACGAATGCCGGAGAGCCTGCCCTGCAGTTCCTCTCGGAGCGGATCGCTGGAGACTTCCATTGGAGACAGGTTGTCATCGACTGCCAGCAGATAGCGGAGCCATCCCGCCAATGCCAGCGGGATGCTGACCAGGTTGTTCAGGTCACGGCCTTCACGCAGATAGCTTTTGATCGTTTCGCCGAAGCGGATGCCTACCTTTTGTGAGGTGTCCGTCGCGATGCGCTGCGGCGCATCCGGCAGGAAAGGGTTGGGGAAGCGTTGTTCAATCACCTCGTCCAGGAACGCCTTTGGGGACAGGATTTTGGGGTCGGTTACGACCGGCAGGCCCTCCTGATACCCTAGACGGCGGATCAGCGCGACAATGTCCGCATCCTTCATTTCCTTCCAAATCAGCGTATAGCCCAGCAGGCAGCCATAAACGCTCATTGCGGTATGCAGTGGGTTCAGACAGGTTGTGACCTTCATGGTTTCAGAACGGTTGACGGTGGCCCGGTCGCCAAAATAGACGCCGGCCTGTTCGAGCGGCGGGCGGCCGTTCGGGAAGGTGTCTTCCACAACAAGATATTGCGGGGCTTCGGCGTTCACAAAGGGGGCAATATAAGTGCCCTTGCTTGTGAGGACCGGCTTCATGCCGCCGATACCAAGTTCTGTGAGCTGCTTTTCGATCGCCTCAGCCGGACGAGGGGTGATTTTGTCGATCATGCTCCACGGAAATGCGACGCGTGTTTCGTCCTCAAGATAATCGATAAAATCCCTGCCGACAATGCCGTTTTCCTGCCAGGCATGTGCAATGGATAGAATGCTCGCGCGCAGCTTTTCACCGTTGTGGCTGCAGTTGTCCAAGCTGACGACTGCGAGCGGGACCGCCCCGGCCTGGAACCGCTTCAGCAGCAGGGCCGCGGCAATTCCCATGGCGTGGCATGCCTTGTCCGGGCTGCTGTGCATGTCTTTGGCAGCGGCAGGCAGCAGCTCGCCTGACGGGGTATAAAGGGCATACCCTTTTTCGGTAATCGTGAAGCTTGCCAGCTGAAGGGATGGGTTTTCAAATGCGGAAACCAGTTGTTGCCATTGGGGGCCGTCTGCAGGGTTTGCTTTGACGCCCTTGGCGATGGAGGAAAGGACCTCTTTGCCGGTGCTGCCGTCTGGCCGTAGGCTGACCATCAGCGTCATGCTGTCATGTGGGGCATAGACTTGGCTGATGATGTCGTAATCAAAGGTTTCGGCTGCGAGGATGCCGCTTTCCGCCAGCCCCTGGTCAAGCAGCCGCTGCTGCAGGGCCGCGATAAAGCCGCGGAATAGGTTACCCGCGCCGAAGTGCACCCAGATCGGTGTTTTTTCGGTTTTTTCGGCCATGGTTTTCAAATCGTACGCGGGCAGGCGGACGCCGGCCCGCTCCCAGCCGGATGGATCCGCTAGGCCCGTATAGCTCAGTTCCAGCATTGCTTGTACTCCTTTCAGTTCTTAGGATACGCTCAGAACCCGTTTGGGTAGCCTTCTTTCTGCGGAGGCAGGCATTTGCTTAGCGGTGCGGGGGATGCGCCTGGAAACAGTAAGGCGGTTGTCTGGCGGTTGTCTCGAGAGCGTATATCGGGTCGCGGCATCAGATGTTGAAATACCGCTCGGCGTTGTGGTAGCAGATTCCTTTTACGATCCGCGAAAGGGCTTGTTCATCGTTGGGGTATTCGCCGTTTTCGACCCAGCTGCCGATTAGGTTGCACAGAATGCGGCGGAAATAATCATGGCGGGTATAGGAAAGAAAAGAGCGTGAATCGGTCAACATGCCCACAAAATTACCGAGCAGGCCGAGATTGGCAAGGGAGCGCATCTGCGCTTCCATACCGGTCTTCGTATCATTGAACCACCAGGCCGCGCCGTGCTGGATTTTGCCCGGGATTCCGCCCGACTGAAAGCAGCCCAGGAGTGTGCCGATCTGCGCGTTGTCCGATGGATTCAGCGAATAAAGGATGGTCTTAGGGCACTCGTCCGTGTCGTTCAGCGCGCTGAGCAGCGCCGCGATGCTGCCAATGCATTCGTTCGGCGCGATCATGTCAAAGCCGGTATCCGGGCCAAGCGCGGCATACATTTTTCGATTTACATTGCGCAGACAGGAGTAGTGCAGCTGCATCACGATATCCAGTCGGTGATAGGCCCGGCCCAGAAACAGCAAAACAGCGGTTTGGTATCCTTCGGCTTCCTCGGAGGAAAGAGCGCCGCCCCGCAGGGCTTTCTGGTAGGCCGCGTTTGCGGCCTCGTCGCTGACCGGGCGGAAAGGCACGGCGTCTAGGCCATGGTCGGCGGCGCGGCAGCCGGCAGCGGCAAAGAATTCCAGCCGTTCGAGGAGCGCCGCCCGCACATCGTCCAGCGTCTCCAGACGCTCCCGGCCGGTCGCCTGCGCCAGTGCGGCCATATAGCCGGCGAAACCGGGGTTGGCGATGCCGAGCGCCTTGTCAGGGCGAAACGATGGGCAGACCTGGCATTTGAAGCTGCTGTCAGCGGCAAGTTTTTTATGCCATTCGAGCGAATCAATGGGGTCGTCCGTTGTGCCGATGAAGGCTACATGGGATTGCCGGATGAGACCGCGTACGGTCATTTGGGGATCGTTTCGCAGCATTTGATTGCAGTGTTCCCAAATGTTTTTGCAGTTTCGGGAAGTGAGATAGCCGTCAATGCCGAAATATTGATGCAGTTCCAGGCAGCACCAATGGTACATTGGGTTGCCAATTGCCAGCTCGAGCGCCCCGGCAAATTTTTCAAAGCGCGCGTAGCCGTCCTTGCCTCCTGTAATATATGCTTCCGGGACGCCGTTGGAGCGCATGATGCGCCATTTGTAATGGTCGCCAAAGCAGCTGCCGCCGTCGGTCCGCCCGCCCAGCCAGATCTGCGCCAGGTCGTCGAAGCGGCCGTCCTCATAGATCTCCCGCGGGGAGAGATGACAGTGATAGTCGATCAGCGGCATTGCGGCGGCATAGTCGTGATAAAGATGCCGCGCCGTTTCGCTTTCCAGTAAAAAGTCCCTGTCCATAAATGGTTTCATCAGCTGCCCGGGCGTTGACGCCCTTCACGCTCCTTCCAATCCGATTTGATGCAGGCAGGGTATTTACGCGATAAATACCAGGACGCTGCAGCCCTTTTTTCCAGCATCCTGGAAAAAGGCGGTCAACAGCTCGAAATATTCCCACGTGTATTCGAATGCATTCTCTTCGTCTTCATCCGCAAGTACCGGATAAACCTCGTCCGCAGCCATTTTTTTTACGTTGAAATGTGCCCGGAAGGTCTTCCGGTCCCAGCTGCGCAGAGCCTCGGACAAGCGGCGTACAGTCGTTGGCGAAAGGCGCCTTGGCGGACCGTACCCCATGTCCTCTTCAATATAGATTTCCCCGCCCAGCACCAGCTGGCTCAGGATGTCGTCCGGGGAGGTCTCCCAGACTGTTCCGGTCAACGTATAATGAATCATATGCCAGGCTTTATCAATTTCCAGGAGCAGCGGTTCATTCGCCGGGTCGTAGCAGACGGCGCTGCAGCCCTCCTGAACAATTTTATTGAGTGTGGACGCATCCGCCTGGAAGTAACATCCGATCATACCCATATTCTTTTTTTCCTTTCTGCGTTAGTATTTCACAAAAGTGAGTGATTCATCCGTTCAAGAATTTGAAAAGCAGCAGTCCTGCCGGAGGATTACCTGAGGAACGTGCAGATTGAATCGGGAAGCGCGAAAAAGAGCCCTGCACATTTCGCCGGTACGTCTCCGCTTTTATTCGGCGGTGGGGTTGCATGAACCGGTTTGGCAGGCAGCGCTGTCTGCGCCCCGGTTATTGCATGTCCATCAGCTGCTGGTACAGGGCCTCGTAGCCGTGTGTATTTTCTTCAATCACACCCTGCGCCGCTTCGGCCCAGGGACGCTTGTCGGTCACAGGGATGATCGTACAGCCCGCTTGCGAAAGCTGGACGAGGATTTCGTTTTCAGTCGTCTCAGAGAGCCCGACGTTGAATGACTGCGTATCGACAGCGGCTTGATACAGCACCGCACGCTGTGTGTCTGTCAGCCTGTCCCACGCGCTGTCACAAATGACGGCTTGGACGATGTCCAGCGTGTGGCCGTCTAGGATCAGGTAACTGGCTACTTGGGGAAACTCACAGGCGCTGTAGTTTGCGACCGGCTGCTCGGCGCCGTCCACAAGACCGGTTTGCAGTGCGGCGTATAACTTGTGGAAGGGGACCGCCGTTGGGTGGGCGTCAAGGGCGGTTGCCAGGCCGGTCATCACCGGGTCGTCGGGGATGCGCAGTTTCAGGCCTGATAGGCCAGCGGGGCCGGAAACCGGGATGGCGGTGAAAAAGTGGCGGAAGCCTTTTTCGCCAAAGAATAGACCGCGCAGCGGCAGGCCGGCCTGCTGAGGTTCGCCGAGAAATTGGGAGGCTAGATCGGAGGCGGCAAACGTGTTCCAGTGGCGGTGGGAAGTAAAGGTATAGGGCAGGGAAAGCAGCCTGTTTGTTGGACATCCATAATTGGCCAGCGCAGATGTGGAAACGCTGGCGATATCGGCCGTTGGCGAGCCGCCAGCCATGGCTGCCAATAGATCGAGTTCTGTGCCAAGTACACCAGAGGCCTGCAGGTCGATGGTGATAGAGCCGCCGGATAAGCGCTCAACAGTTTCCTTAAAATGGGAGGCGGTTTCACAGGCGATGGAGCCGGGCGGGTCGGTTTCGGCATAAATCAGGGTGACTGCCGGGTCGTTTGCGGCGCTGCGGATATCGGTGGTTTTCAGTGTCTCCTGTGAGGGAGATTCTGCGCCGGCTGTGCTGGCCGCGTTGCCGGCCCCGCCGGTGCAGGCGCTTAAATGCAGGGCTGCCAGTGCCGCAAGTATGGAAAAGAGGGCTTTTTTCATGCAATTCCTGCGCTTTCTCCCTGTACGTGCAGGGGTGTTGTAGGCGCGGCTTCCAGCCGCAGGGATATTGCTGCGGGCGCATCCGGAAGCGGTGCGCTTTTTCCGTGCCTGCAGGCGGAAAGGGATATGCTGCGGTAACCTTTCCGGGAAATGGAAAAATGGCCCCCGCAAAATTGCAGGGGGCCATAAGGAAAGGGGGGTTAAAGCGTTTCAAAAACTTCGCCGATTGCGGCAATTGCAGCGTCTTCATCTGCGCCGTCACAGGTGATGGTCAGCGTGTCGCCGCATTTGATCTTGAGGCCCATGATGGCAAAGATCCGTTTGATGTCGGCATTCTGACCGTCTTTGGTCATTGTGGTAGTGCAGGTAAAGCCCTTTGCGGCTTTGTTGAGGATACCGGCGGGGCGGGCATGCAGGCCCTCTTTGTCATGGATCGTAACAGTGATTGTCTTCATTGGAAATACCTCCTGAAATTTGTAATAAAATAACATTTAACAAAATGGGTACGGATAGGACGGCGGGGGTAAGCCGCTGCAGGTTCCGGCAAAGGATGGACGAAAGATGCAGCCGGCCGCGCCGCCAGGCTCCCGCAATCCATTGGTGCGAAGCTTTCATAGGGCGCCGCCTGCAGGGGGGGACAGTGGGCTGCGGCGGCTGGGTGTCAGCTCAGTTTACTCATCAGGAAATCAATATCTGAGCTGGTCTTCATCTTCTCAAGCGCATCCTCGTCCTCTAGAACATTGCAGACGTTGCCAAGCAGTTCCAGATGTTCGTCGCCGACGCCCGCGATTCCAAAGATCAGATATGCCTTTTCATCACCGAAATCGATGCCGTCGGGATACTGCAGCAGTACAA
>CANPPM010000059.1 GCA_947575935.1 uncultured Butyricicoccus sp.
AGAACTGATTGGTCAGCTTGGAGTAAGAAATATTAACGCCGGCGTCCTTATCCCCGTTAATCCGGGTCATCAGGCTCTCAATGGTTGTGTCCTCGCCGAACTCGAACTCTTTACCGTTGACGGTCAGCTTCTTTTTCTTGACCTGCTCGACGCCGTCCTTATCGACCAAACGGCCCTCGCTGTTTACAACATATTTTTTGCCATTCTTGCCAATCTCGTCCTGACTTTCCGCAATCTCCTTCGGGTCAACGTCTGCTGCGGTCATATAATCGAACTTCATCAGATCCTTGAGCTTGGTGCTGGTCTTCAAGAAGCTGGTCAGGCCTTCACTGCCCAGGCCAAGCGGCTTGCTTGCTTCCGAAGTCACCGACAAGGTATCCCCCTTGGAAACCTCAAAGCTCAGCCGGTTCACAGCCTTGCCATTCTCATCCGTGGCATCCAGCAGCTCCATCTTAACCTTGTCTTTCCCAAAGGCTTTGTCGAGCCCCTCCTGCACCATATCTTTGAAGGTGCTCTTAGTGATCGACTCGCGCATCCGCGCCTTTTCCTCATCCGTAATGGTCTTGTCAGGATTATTCTTTTGCCATTCGGTCAGCTGCCGGTCCCACTCTTTGTCGACCTTTTCTTTAAAGCCTTTCAGTGAAATCTGCTTGCTGGCGCCGTTATAATTGACCGACAAGGATTTATCGCTCAGATAAGTCGACATATCCTGTTTTTTCCACAGCGTATCCGGATCCACCTTAAAGCTGTTGGTATCTTTACCCGGCTCGCTGATCCCCAGCGCCGACTGAATGCCCTTATCCGCGCTGCTGATATAAACGCTGTTCTTGCCGCTGGACTTGTCAGAAAAACTGATCTCCCCAGATGCACTGACCTCGACATTGATGCGGTCGCTCGCTTTGACATAATCGCCCGAGCCGGTGCGGACAAACGCCTCGCCCAGTTTTTCCCGAATGCCCTCGGCCATTTCCTCCGCCGTTTTATAGACGTCCTTCTCGCTGAAACCCAGGTAAACGCTGCTGTCGCCGTAGGTGAGGGTCATGCCGCCCGAAAGCGTGCCAAGATCGACCTCCCCATTCAAATCCAGCGTCCCTACGCCCTGCGTTATCAGCCGGTCCCCCTGCAGCGTACCCGCCGCGCCGGAGAGAATGCCAATCCCCGCAATGTCAGAGGTGTATTTCGACGAGGTCGCCAGCTGTTTGACGCCGTTAATAACAACATTGCTGTTGGTGCGGCCCGTTGCGCTGATCGCGTCCGCATTTTTCCCCAACACCGAGGTCTTGACCGCCTTATTGAAAAAGCTCTGGCTGAACAGGTTGGTGTTCGAAGTATACGAGGTATACTTCCGGTTTAGGGTAATCATCTTATCCAGAATGCTGCGGTAGGCGTCCTGCTGCCACTGCACCTGGGTCTGCTTCTGCTGAATCCCCTGGATCTTCTTTTTATAACCCGAAACCGCATTCTCAATTAAGGTCTCGGTATCCAGTCCGCTTGCAAGGCCGCTGATTACGTTACGATTGCCATATATACTGCTTGTGCTGCTGGAGCCAGACAGGCTGCTGATCGATGCCATAAAAAATCACTCCTTTGTTCAGATACCATTTTTTCTGCGAAAATTTTGATTTGGCGCTAACTTTTTTTTTAAACTTATCGAATTATATAATGTAGGAAGCCGCAAAAAAGTCCCTATATTATGTATATCGACATTTTTTCGGAAAAGGTAAACGTTCCTAATAATTTTTTTCAGTCGGGTGCGCGCCGTCCTGCGGCCGCTCTCATAAGGTTCAGGAAAGAGGTGCTCTGAAAATGACAAATGAAAACGTACTGTCCGAACAGATCAAGGGCTCTTTGGAGCAGGAGCTGCAGGCTGCGGCCGCCGAGGCCGACGTCTCCTATCTCAACGTTATGCAAGCGCTGGTCGAGGACAAGGCCGACAAATATATCCGGTCCGCCGGGGTCTGCCCCTGTCCGCGCTGCCGCATCGACGTGATTGCGCTGACACTGAGCAAGCTGCCCTCTAAATATGTGGTACTGCAGCAGGCGGATACCGTACCAATGCTCTCGGTATACGAAAACCGCTACAGTGCAAACGTTCTGTCCCAGCTAATGTCGGCCTGCGAAGTCGTCAAGCAGCATCCGCGCCACAACGAGGACGACGAAAAACCGCGCGGCGTCGCCTTTGTGCGCTGACCGTGTAAAACGCGCGCATCAGCCGCCCCCACAGGGGGCGGCTTTTTTCATCCCGCCCAGCCGTCAGGAAGGCTCCTTATTCTTCGGGAACAGCGCTTTGACCAGCGCCTCAGGCGCAGATTCCTCCTTGGCTGCGTCACGGTTAGCATCCATTGCGCACACCAGCTCCTCACGCAGCACGGGAATCTCCCGCGGGGCCTCAATCGCCAACCGCGCGCCGCCCTCATCCACCGCAATGACCGTAATTCGAATATCATCGCCGATATGCAGCGCCTCGCCCGCCTTTCTGCGCAGGATCAGCATGACGCACCTCCGAATTCCTCCAGCTTGTGGCGCATGCCGTACGCTCCGCCCTCCAAAATCACCTGTACCGCCTGCCGGGTTTCGTCATTGATCACAACCGGGCATTTCAGGTTCAGCGTACTCTCGGAAACCGGGTCACGCACCACGCACATCACATAATAGCACAGTTCCCGGCTGTCTGTTACGCCAAGCTGTGCAAGCTCCCTTTCCTGCAGCACCGGCGCATAGCTCGGACAGACCGCAAAGGGGTTCATTACCACGAAAGCCAAGCTCTCATCCGATACGCTCTGCAGGCAGAGCAGCGTAGAGTCACTGCCCTCAAAGGGCAACAGCACAAATTTTTTCTCTTCCTCAAAGGCAAACAGCCCGGCGGGGAAGTCGAGGACGTCGCCGTCCTCAATTTCAATTTCGCCAAAATATTTGGTTTTCAAAGTCAACGCTGCACCTCCGGCATTTGTTATGCCTGAATATCGACCGGCTTATAATTCGGGTCGGCAGAAGGCGGCACATAGATGGCCCCGCCAACATACTTGATAATCACATCTGGCATCTGCGCAACAGAAATCTCAATATCACCGGGCACAAACTCAAAACTTGCGCCGTCAATCTTCCAGTCAAAATTCAGTTTATCCATCTCATAGCGGATCTGCATTTCTCCGCCTTCCCAGTCCAGCTCTACGCCGCCTTTCGGCAAAAAATCAAGCCCTACATTCACGTTCATTTCCTCCTGCATCGGCTCGGCTGCAAACTGGGTAATCAGCTCCTCGCCTACCTTGGCATTGAGCAGCAGCTGTCCATGGCGCGCATAGGTCGCCGTCGCCTCATAGGCTGCCTGCCTGCCTGCGCAGCCTGCACAACGCTGCGAATCGGGGTCGGCGAAAGCGAATTTCGGGCCTCAAAGGTATCCATCTGCACCTTGATCGGCCGGCTTTTGATGTTCAGTCCCCCTTCTCCTCGGCTGATTTCCATCTCCGCGACCCCACGCTTATATTCCAAACGGGCATTGGTCGTCTTCATCTCAAGTTCGATCGGGACGGTTTTGATTTCAATCAAGGGATACATGTCTCTTCACTCCTTACGTTAATATCCCACCAAAAATTTGCAGATCATTCAAAATTGCCGGCTGCCGCAGGCGGTAGGGAAGCGCCCCGCCTCCCTTCGCCGCGCGGAAAAAGGACCCTTTCAAGCAGAACCTGCCATACGCACCGCCCATACTCCGCAATATCGGATGATCACACCATATGATATTCTATATCGTCAGGTTTTGAGCAGCTGTCAGTTCATATAATCGATCAGCGACTGCGACAGGATCGAGTTGCCGATCTTCAGCCCCGCGTTGTAGCAGTACTGCGCCCAGGAAAGCGCGGTAATGGCCGCGACCGGGTCAATCTCTTCCACGTCCAGGATCTGCTGGTTGAGCTCATCCATCTCGCCCTCCAGCCGTTCCCCATTGTTTTTCAAATAGCTCGCTTTGGTCGTCAGCTCGGTAAACTCGACATGCGACTTATCAGTTGCCTTTTCCAGCTTGCCGGTCAGATCGAACAGCCGCTCATAAGCCTCGCTGCTGTTCTCCCACTTACCCGGTTCGGACTCGTACCATTTGCCGTCCATATCGCTTGCCTTGTTCAGCGTATCGCCGATCTCCAGCATCAGGGCGATTGAATTCTTCGGGTCGCCGTCCTCGTCCACGCCAAAATCCAAGAATTCCAGGCCGTTCAGCGCCGAATTATATACCGTTGACTTCACCGGGGTCCCATCCGGATTCTCCTGCATGCCAAGGCCGATATCCACGTAAGTGACTTCGTTGAGCATCTCTTTCAGCTTCAGATAATCCGGGTTATCAACCATCACCGGCTCACCGGTGACCGGGTCCGTAACCACATTGCCCTGCTGGTCCTTCTGCACCAGCTTTTCCGGCTGGTTGACAGGGATACCGCGGTAGCACAGCTGTGTGGAAGTAAGCTCTTTGCCGGCTGCGTCGGTGGCAACCGTACCGTCAGCCTTCAGCACCGGATGCGTCTCCATGGTAAAGGGTGCATTCTTGCCGTCTGCACCTGCAAAAATATAGCGGCCCGCATACTTGGCGTTCATCGACTGCATAGCAGTCTCAGCCGCGCTGATCGACGACTGGCCCAACGTCTTACGGGAACTTCCGTTCGGGTCGTTCAAGCCGCGCAGCGCATTGACGTGCGCATTCTGCTCCAGCAGCTTGTTTTCCATCAGATCGTATGAAGCGTACGCCTGCGAAAACGTACTGGCGACACTGTTGTTGTTGCGCAGCTGTGAACCCGTCTGCCAAAATTCACGCCGGAGCTTAAATGCAAGCGTCGCCGACGCAGGGTCCTCCGCATAGCTTAGGAAATTGCGGCCCGTCTGAACCTTCTGGCTCGCCGTAGCCAGCGTCTTATAAGAATGCTGCAGGTTTGCGCGATAGGTATGCAGCATGCCGTTGGTAGTCAAACGATACATGTTCATATTGAAAAATCCTCCTTATCAGAGCGCTGTCCCGTTGATCAGCTTATCAAGCATTTCGTCGATCGTCGTCATAAAGCGGCAGGCCGCCGAATACGACTTGTTGTACTGCATCATCGCGATTGCCTCGTCGTTCAAATCAACGCCGGAAACGCTGTCCCGGTCGACCTCAAGCTCCACAAGGGACGACGAAGCGATCACCAGACGATCCTGGATCACCTTCGTATCCTTACCAAGCGTCGAGCCGATCTCGGTCAGCATATCGCCAAAGCTGCCCTTAAAGTACTGCACATCGGTATTGCCGCCAGCATTGCCTGGGGCAAAATCGTCATCCATATCGCTGAGCATATAGGTAAAGTTATTGTCCCTCACGATTGCAAGCATATGGAGCAGGTTGCTGTTTGCCGTACTCTGATCAAGCTCGGTATCGTCGCGGCTCTGCATGACGTGAATCGAACCATTTGCCCAGCTGTGTGCAATCGAAAGGTTCTTGGCCGTTATGCCGGTCGGGTCATCGTTATCGCCGCTGTTGCTGAACAAGATACCGCCCTTGTACTGCTCACGGACCACGCGGATATCCGTAAGAACGCGCATATCATTGCCGTCCGCATCCAGATACGGCGGCGTCAGCTTATTGCCGTTCGCGTCCACAAAGTCGCCGTCCTGATCCTTTTTAAACTCTTTATAGGACGCCGGATCATCCGGATCCGCGCCCGGCGCCAGCGTAATCGGCTGACCGTCCGCGCCCAGATAGTTGCCGTCCTTATCGGTCACATAATAATTCTTTGGCTGAACGATATACTGCCCCTTCTTCTCGCCTGTCTCATACCGCTTCAGGTCGCCGTTTGCATCCTCCAGGGAGTTGGCCTCATTGAGCGCACCTGCGAGCTTGGATGCCATCGCATCCCAAATTTTCTGATAATAAGGGATGCCGCGTTTTGCGGTCGCGCTCGGATCCCGCACGATGTCCTGCTTGGAAGCAAACGCCCCCTCCTCCGTCAGCATTTCACGCGTAGACTGCAGCGCGCCATACAGATCCGTATCGGTCAGCGTAACGTCGGTATTATCCGGGTCGGGCACCGGCTTGACGCCGTCGATTGCCAGCGTAGTTCCTGGCGGTTCAGAGCCGGGGGTCAGCGGCTCATTGCGCGGCGTGGTAAAGATCAGCTGCTGCTTATCGGCGCTGATCGTCACGTAATTGGGCTCATTATTCGGATCACTGTTATAAACCGACTGGAACTCCTTCAGCTGCTCCTCAAGGGTCTTATTTGCCGCATTGCGGATGACCACCGAATACCCGTTCACGGTAAGCTCCCCATCCTGCGTCAATGCCGTAACCGTCTCCGAGGTGGAATCAGCCGCTGTGAACACAATCCCGGTCTTATCCATGCTGAGCGTCGCCCGCCACTGCGTATTTGCAGGGTCGCTGTTATAGGCCTCTTTAAACTGCCGCAGCTGATGCTCCAGCTGTTCTGCCTCGGTCGGGGTCTGTCCCAGCGCATTCTTATCCAGCAGCGTGACCGGCACGGTATAACCGCCGATTGTCAGATTGCCTGGCGCAGTCAGAGGCTGCTGCGGACCACTGACACAGATGGCCGAACTGCCGTCCACCAACATTTTGGGGTTGCCGCGAACATCCCGCAGCGCGTCCAACGTCACGTCAAACATACCGGTGCACGCAGGCGCAGGGCGCTCCTCCGGCACATTAACATCGGGCACCTTCAGCTGTGTCGCATATTTCCCGTCGACCAACAGGATGCCGTCATGGCCGTTTTCACTCTCGTCGCCCCCGTTGAGACGGATGGTAAGCTTATCCACCACACAGCCCGCGCCGATGTCCTCTTCTTCATAGATGACATTGATCCGGATATATTTGGACAGCTTATCAATCTCAAGGTTGCGCTCATCCTTCAGCTCAAGCGCGTTGCCGCCGTGGATCTCCGCCTTGCGAATCGCATTGTTCAGGCTTCTGATATTGCTGAGAATGCTATTAACCGTTTTAACATCCTCTTGAAGGGATTCCTTGGTATTATTGTACAGATCCTCCAGTTTCCCGGCGTAGATGTTAAAAATATTGACAACCTCCGACATCGATCCTTTTAAAATCGTATCAAAGGTGCCTTCACCCGAGCCCTCCGTGACATAATGGGTGAGACGTTCGATCATATCCTGCAGCGCAGACTCCATTACGCCCTCGTCGTCCTCGCCCTTGCCGACCTCGTCAAAAATTTGGGAAAGGCCGTTCAGGCCGTCCAGCGTTTTCTCCGCCTTGCCCACATTGGAATACTCGGTCCGGTAACGGATATCCAGATAGGGGCTGCGGATCTGTGAAACACCGGACACCAGCACGCCTGAACCGACCTTGGCATCCCATTTGGAAGCGTAACGGTCCGCGCCGCCGACATAGAGGCTGTTCAGGTCAAGCGTCTGACGGGTATAGCCAACGGTGTTAATATTCGTAATATTATTACCAGTCACCTGCATCGCCTTTTGCGAAGCGTAAATGCCCAGCTTTGCCATAGTAAACGCGCCAAAGGTCGAAACATTGCTCATTGTAAAACCACTTCTTTCTGTAACCTCATTTGCACAAATTAATCACAACGCGTCCGCACTGCAATCCAAATCCTGCAGCCCGGCCAACAAACCCCGGTATGCATCCTCCTAGCCCCAATAACAGGGCAGGAATCGCTTAAGCCTTAAAATCTGCGCCATGCCCACCAATGGGCGGCGCCTCTTCCGCAGACTGGCGCGGGTTGGGCCGCACCCCGCCTGCAGGACGGGACAGCTCCGGCTGCTCTGCCATCATCCGGTCGATCTGGTGGAGCACCCGTTCCAGCCCCGAACGCGCTGCGCTGGACGCCCTGCAGTAAGTCTCATAACTGTCAAAAAGTGCATTTGACACCTCGACCGTCTCCTGCCGCAGCGCATCAGGCGCATGCGTAACCAATCCATGCAGCCGCAGGCCCTCCAGCCCCATGGCCTTCAGCGCCTTTTCCCGCCGCTGCTCCAATCCGCGCAGGGAGAGACTCAGGACCTGCTCCTGACGGATGCAGTCATCGACCCCCTGCACATTGTTTGCACGGACCTCCTCCAGCTTACGCCGCGCCAGCATGCCAAGCTGATCAATCACCTTGGTCAGCTCGCGCAGCAGCTGCAGATATGCTTTAAATACCGTTTGATCCATGTTTCCTTTATGCCTCCCAAACGAACAGCAGGCTGCGCGCGATCGCCTGCGGATCTACATGATATTCCCCCGCGCGCACCTGCCCGCGCAGGGCCGCGACCGTGCCGGTTGTCGTCGCTGCACGCACCTCTTGGGAGAGCTTTCCAACCAACTGTTTCTGAAAAGAACTTTCACTCACGACCACCTGGTCGAAATTCGGCCCCGGCTCGCTGAGTGCCGCCGGCTTGGGGCTCTGCCGTGACTGCAGCCGCCCAGCACGCCCGGCCGGGCTTACGCCCCCTGTTATGACCATTCCTCTGCGCCCTCCTTTCCGGGACCTGGCCAGCAGGCGTCGAAGCGCCGCCCGGCCGGATCCTGCAACATGTGTCTTCACTGTCAGCCGCGTGTCTTCAAATGCCGCAGCAGCACGCCCGCGACCTGATCGCAGGCCGCCTGCTCGCAAACCGCGCCCAGTTTCTTCGCCACGCCCGGCATGCCGTACACCACGCTCGACTTTTCATCCTGTCCGATAGTAAACGCACCCTTCTGCCGCATCTTGAGCAGGCCCTTTGCCCCGTCTGCGCCCATGCCGGTCATAATAATGCCAACCATCGGGCAGCGCACGTTCTCTGCCATAGAGTCAAACAACGCATCCACGGAAGGACGGTGCCCGCTTACCTTTTCCCCCGGCGTGCAGCTGACATAGTACCCGCCCGCGGGCGTTCGCTGCACCCGGCACTGCAGATCCGCCGGCGCCACCAGCGCCAGCCCCGGGCGAATTTCATCGCCGTTCTTCGCTTCCCGGACCTCCATGCTGCACAGCCGATTCAGTCGCTCCGCGTACATCTGTGTAAAGCCGGCCGGCATATGCTGCACAATGACCATTCCGGGGATATCGGCGGGCAGCCGTTTCATAACCTCAAGCGTCGCCTCGGTACCGCCTGTCGACGCGCCCAGTCCGACAAGAATCCTTGCCGCCCCTAGCCGCAGTGCAGGAGGCGGGGCGGCAACCTCTGCAGCAGGCTTGGCGCCCGCCCTGCGCACCTTAGCCTGCGCCGCAATAATAACCTTGGCGGTCAGCGCCCGGACAAACTGCTCCCGGCTCTCCGTCCCGTCCGGCTTGCGGACAAAATCAACCGCCCCGGCGTCCAGCGCGTCAAATACCCTTAAATTCAGCGACGAGACCAGCACCGTCGGCACCGGATACTGCGGCAACAGCTCCTTAAGGAAATCAATCCCATTCATACCAGGCATCTGCACGTCACAGGTCATGACATCGGGGGTCAGCCGCACAACCTTCTGACGGGCATCCAGCGCGTTGATGGCATAGCCGACTACCTCTATATTGGGATGCCGGTTCAGCCCCTCCATCAGCACCCCGCGCGCCACCAGGGAGTCGTCCACTACTAAAACTCGTATTTTTGCCACTTTATCATCCTCTTATTTCTGGAAGATCGACGCGCCTACACGCCGGTATTTCGTCCCCGGATCCAGATTCTCCGACATACTGATGATCAGATAGCCGCCCGGCGCCGTCGCTTCATAGAATCGCTCGGCCAGCGCCTTCTTGGTCGCCTGATCAAAATAAATCATGACGTTCCTGCAGAAGATTACGTCAAACTTGCGCTTGAACCGGATGGGTTCCATCAAATTGAACTGCTGAAAAATCACGTTGTTTTTTATACGCGGCGCAACTGCAAATTTGCCGCCCTCCGACGGGACAAAATAGCTCTTCTTCCAGTTGGGCGGCAGGGTATCGGGCAGCTCATAAACGCCGCGTTTTGCTTTGGTCAGAGCCTCAACCGAAAGATCGGTTGCCAACAGCCGGGTATCCCACTGGCTGGCCTGCGGCCCCAGAAAATCCATCAAATACATGGAGATATTATATGGCTCCTCCCCCGAGGAGCAGCCCGCGCTCCAAATGGACAGGCACTTATCGCGCTGGTGCTTGCGGACAATATCCGGCAGGATCCTGCCCTTGAAAAAATCAAATGCGCCCATTTCGCGCATGAAATAGGTGTAATTGGTTGTCAGGCGGGAAAGCAGCTGATTGATATCCTCGCTGCTGCCCTTGGTAAGCATATAATCGACATAATCTTTGAACTGCGTAAACCCTCGGCTGCGGATGGTATTGGTCAGACGGCTGACAATCAGCTGTTTTTTCTGCCGCAGATCAATGCCATACCGGCTCTGTACAAACTGGACCAGCCGGTTGAAATCCGCATCGCTGATTGTCATGCCCAGGGCACTGCCCTTGACCCCCTCACTGTTCATGATACAGGAATGCGATGTCAAGCATCATCAACGTGCCGCCGTTGTCCGGCAGGCTGTACATGCCGGACACCAGGTTTTGCACGCTCTGCCCATTCTGATAGGGCACCGGAAGGATCATTTTCTCATCAATATCCACCATCTGGTCGACCCGGTCCACCAGGATGCCCAACTGTACGCCCTCGTACTCCAGTACGATGGTGCAGCTGTTCTCCTCAGGCGGTTGGCTGAGCAGCCGCCTAAAATCGATAATCGGTACGATCAGCCCACGTAGATTGACCACCCCGCTGATATGCTCGGGAAGGACCGGGATGAACGTAATCTTAGACTCGGTCAGAATTTCCTTGACACTGTCCGAGTGAATGCCGAAAAGAATCTCATTTGAATGAAAGATCAAATATTTCTTGGTTTCTTCGATCTGCTTGGTTTCCACATCGTCCGCCGTCTCATTCTGTACGGCAAACAAAACGTCTTCTGCCATAAGGTGAAGCCCCTTTCCATGATTCTGAGTATCCGTATTCCGTGGGCCGGCATCTGCCAGCCCATTTCCGTTTGCTGTTTAAAGGCGGGTAACCCCCCATCAGCTCCGCGCCGCACCGTAAATGCTGGCCACATCCAGGATAATGCTGATGGTGCCGTCACCCAGGATGGTGCAGCCCGCGATGCCGTAATTCTTGATCCCATAGTCATTGATATAAGCCGGCAGCGGCTTGACAACAACCTGCTGCTGGCCAATCAGCTCGTCGACAAACAAACAGTAGGATTTCTCACCCGACTCGACCCACAAAATGATACCGTCCTCAAACCGGTCTGCACCCTGATCCAGGTGGTAGAAGTCCTTTGCCCGGATGACCGGATAGTAATTATCGCTCAGCTTGAGCATCTCGCCATGCACCGCGTCATGGACGATGTCCTGCTCACTGAATTTGAAAATCTGGCGGATGTAATTAATCGGCACGGTAAAGATGGATTCGCCGACCGCAACCTCCATACCGTCCATAATCGCCATTGTCAGCGGAATCTTGAGGGTCGTGGTCATGCCCTGCCCCTTTTCGCTGGTGATGGTGACGCTGCCGCCGACATTCTCCACATTGCTCTTGACAACGTCCATGCCGACGCCGCGCCCCGAATACTCAGTCACCTCAGTATTGGTCGAAAAGCCGGGCATCAGCAGGAAATTCAGAATATCCTTATGGGAAT
>CANPPM010000060.1 GCA_947575935.1 uncultured Butyricicoccus sp.
TCAGGCTGATGCCCTCCTCCAGCGCCTTCTGCGCAACAGCGGCGGTACGGTTCCAGCCGTAAACCGCGCAGTCAGTCCGCTCATGGACTGCCATTGCAATCGAGCCGCCCATCAGCCCTAGGCCGACGACAGTTACAGTTTTTTCCATACAGCTATCACTCTCCTTTTGCAGCAGTGATCCGCCGAATCCAAGTGCGGAACGGCGGCAGCAGGCAGACTATCCAAATAATAAACGCACCCGCTGTATTCAGGATCAAGTCGTCAATATCACAGCTTCCGGTGCGGGTCAGATACTGGAAAATCTCAACCAGCGCGACCATAACGGTGACCGTAGGTACAAAAACAAAAAAATGGCGCTGTTTCGGATAAAGCGCAGGCAAAAAAAATCCCATCGGTGCAAATGCAGCCAGATTCCCGGCCAAATTCACAAGGACCCATTTCAGCGAAATATTCCCAAGCTTATAGGCCCGCAAATAATTACGGATGGTCAGAAAAGGGACGCGGTTCAGTCCGCCCGTTCCGGCGGTCCGCCCAAAGGCCGCATCAAAAAATAGTAAATTCAGCAGCATCCAGATATAATATGCGAACAGTGCGAGGTAGTACCCACGCCGGCGCGCCGCCCCCCCTCCGCCGGGACGGGAGAAACACACCAGCGACCAAAGACCGGTAAACGCACACGCAAACACAATCTTTGCTCCAATCCCAACCACCATGCCGGGCTTCAGCTCTACATAAACATTCAGCAGCAGCAGCGCAACCATTGCGCCAAAGCACAGCAGCCGGACAAGCATCCTCACCGCGCAACCTCCTTTGCAGATTCTTTGATCCGGGCAGCACCTTTGGACAGTGCGCCAACACACAGATAAAGGCTGCGGCCACGCCCCCAAATTGCTTAGCAATTCGGGGGGCCCAGAGCCTGGCCCCCTCGCGGCCTCACTGTCGCCTCACCCGCTTTCCTCACAGATTGGCTCTCTGTCCGCGGCCATGCATTCCCGCAGCGACGAACGACCCGCCGGTTGGCAAAGCACTGCGATATCCCTATCAAATCGGCAGTATCCTATCTGTCTGCGGACATTATACCATATAACCCCATCCCTGTACAGAGGGAATTTCCAAACATACGGTTCCACGCCCCTCCCGCAGGCATGAAAGGCGGGAGGCGTATCTCTGCACGCCCTCCAAGCCCCGCCTTAAAGCGCCCGCTGCAGAATGTCCGCCGCATGCCTTCGGTAATACAGAACCCCTGCCGCATCCGCAAGCACCCAGCCGACCGGGACAGCCAAATACCGGTCACCCCGACTGCCGGGATCGCCGACAACGCATATGCCAGCACGACCCGCGTCCCCAACGAGGCCACCGTCAGCATCACCGACATCCCCGGCCGTCCGACTGCACGATACAGCCCATACAACAGGAACAGAATCCCAATTGCCCAGTAAAATGCGCCTTCAATCCGCAGATACCGTACGCCGATTGCCAGAATCTCTGTTTCTGACGCCTGCACAAACAGCCGCAGCAACGGCCGCGCAAAGAGCCATACCGCCGCGCTAACTGCCGCACTAAACGCCATTGCGCAGATCGCCGCGCTTCGCATGCCACATGCAATCCGGTCGTACTTCCGCGCGCCAAAGTTCTGCGCAATAAAGGTCGAAAAGGCATTGCCAAAGTCCTGCACCGGCATATAGGCGAAGGCGTCGATCTTCACGGCGGCGGCAAAGGCAGCCATGACTGCGGGGCCAAAGCTGTTCACCAGTCCCTGTATCATCAGGATGCCAAGATTCATCACCGACTGCTGCAGGCAGGTCAGCGAAGACAGCCGCAGGATCTCCCGCGCATTCGCACTGTGCCATCGAAATTCCTCACGGGATGGACACACGTTTCGGAACCGAAGCAAGGTATAGGCCAGAATCCCGATCCCGGAAAGCCACTGCGACAACACGGTCGCTGCAGCCGCCCCGCGCACACCCCAATGCAATTCCAACACGAAGAACAAATCCAGCCCAATATTTCCCACCGCTGAAACCGCCAAAAACAGCAACGGGACCGCTGAATTGCCCACAGCCCGCAGCAGTGACGCACAGAAGTTATAGAGAAAGGTCGCCCCAATCCCCCAAAACACAGTCCAAAGGTATACCCGCATCAAATCATAGACTGCAGAAGGCGCCTGCAGAAACTTCAAAATCCCATCAAGCGCAGCAAATACCGCAAGATTCAGTACCACAGCTGCAGCGCCGATCATCATAAACGACACCGCCGTACAGGAGCGCAGCCTCGCCGTATCCCCCTGCCCCCAACAGATGGAAAACAGAACCCCGCTCCCCATACACAGCCCAAGCAGGATCGAGGTCAAAAAAGTCATCAGCGTATAGGCCGAGCCCACTGCGGCCAGCGCATCCGCCCCCAAAAACTGCCCGACAATCAGCGTATCTGCAACGTTATACGCCTGCTGCAGCAGATTTCCTGCAATCATTGGCAACGCAAACAGCAGCATTGTCCCAGTGATGCCGCCCCGTGTCAAATCCTGATTCATCGCTTCCCTCCCCTCAGACCGGCAGCCGGCTCCGCTGCGCCACATCATGAAATTCAAAATGCCTGGGGCTGTGCCGCGACTGTGTATATTCAAACAGAATACCGTCACTGTTATAGGTCGAGCTGCTCACCACCGCGACACAGTTGCAGCCATCCATCTGCAGATACGCCGTATCCTCCGGCGTAACCGGTTCAACTGTAATCACCCGCCTGGTCGTCTTGATCTGCAGCCCCAGCTGATCCTCCAGATAGGCATAAATAGACTGCCCTGCGAGCTCCCGGGTCAGCCCGACCGCCACCGGCTTCAAGAAGTAATTGTGATCCAGAATCAGCGGCACATCGTTCAAACGTCGCAGCCGCTCAATATAATACAGCTCCGCCCCCTCCGGCATTCCCGTCAGTGGGCTGAGCGCCGAAGCCGCTACCCTCTTTGTAAAAAAAACCATTTCGGTACTCTGCGGGTTGGCTTTTTTCGGCAAAGACTGGGAACACGACTCTACCCCGCCCAGCAAAAACTGAGAGCTCCGCTGCGGCTGCCAAATCACCCGAACCCCGCGCCCCTGCATGGACTGTACATATCCCTCCGCCGACAATGCCTGCACCGCCCGGCGCAGGGTATTGCGCGAACACGAAAACTGCTGTATCAGCGTATTCTCCGACGGTATCATCTGCTGAAATGCATATTCCCCGCTTTCAATCCGCTGCCGCAGCGCCAGATAAATTTCGTTATATTTGTTTTTTGGCATAGACGCCCCCTTTTCTTCCCACTTGACGCTGTTTAAAACATGGAGACAGGAACAATGGCAGAGATGTTTTGCGCCAGACAAAGCCAAAACCCTTGGCAGCATATAGCGGCAACAGGACCGCCGTTTAAACCCATTTTCAAACAGACCCTTCTCTAAACAGCAATAGCATACCGCCAATTCCACCAAAATGCAAGCCTTTATTTTATAGGAATTCCCAAACTTCAAAATTTGTTTGAACAAGTCTTGACTTGTTTAAACAAGTGTGGTATAACAGAATCATCACAAACTTGTTTAAACAAGTTAAGAAAGCGGAGGTAGCACCATGGGTAACTATCAACAGGACGCCGCGCAGCTGCTCAGGCTCGTTGGCGGCAAAGAAAACATTGCAGCCGTCTCTCACTGCATCACACGCATGCGATTCGTATTGACCGACCCGTCAAAAGCCAACATTCCCGGTATTGAAAAAATGAAAGCCGTCAAGGGGACCTTTACCCAGGCGGGACAGTTCCAAGTCATCATCGGCAACACGGTTTCCGACTTTTATAACGACTTTGTCGCGGCCGCCGGTATTACAGGCGTGTCCAAAGACGCCGTCAAAAATGCCGCGAAGCGGAACCAGAACACGCTACAGCGCATCATGAGCGCGCTGGCCGAAATCTTTGCGCCGATTATCCCGGCACTGATCACAGGCGGCCTGATCCTGGGTTTCCGCAATTGCATTGACAGCCTATACATATTTGAACACGGTACCAAGACCCTCTGCGACCTCAGCCAGTTCTGGGCAGGGCTCGACAGCTTCCTCTGGCTGACCGGCGAGGCCGTCTTTCATATGCTGCCGGTTGGTATCTGTTGGTCGGTCACCAAGAAAATGGGTTCCACGCAGATGCTGGGCATTGTGCTCGGCCTGACGCTGGTTTCAGGGCAGCTGCTGAACGCATATAGCGTCGCCGGTACGGCAGAAATCCCATTCTGGGACTTTGGTTTTTTCCGTGTCAATATGATTGGCTATCAGGCGCAGGTAATCCCGGCCATTCTCGCCGCATTTACACTGGTCTATCTCGAACGCTTCTTCCGCAAAATCTGCCCTGCGGTCATTTCCATGATTGTCGTCCCGTTTTGCAGCCTGCTTCTGTCTGTTACCGCAGCACACTTTATCCTCGGGCCCATCGGCTGGAAGATCGGCTCCGCCATTTCTGCGGTTGTTTATGCTGGTATTTCCGGCTCGTTTCAAGTCATTTTTGCTGCAGTCTTTGGTTTTGTATACGCCCCGCTGGTCATCACCGGCCTGCATCATATGTCCAATGCCATTGACATGCAGCTGATTGCCGATTTCCAAGGCACTATGCTTTGGCCGATGATCGCACTGTCAAATATTGCGCAGGGTTCCGCAGTCCTTGGCATGGTCTTCCTCCAGCGGAAAGACGCAGATGCGCAAGAGGTCAACGTCCCGTCCTGCATCTCCTGTTATCTGGGCGTTACCGAACCCGCCATGTTTGGCGTCAACCTGAAATACAGTTTCCCCTTTCTCTGCGGCATGATCGGCTCGGCGTGCGCGGCAGTTGTCTGCGTGGCAACCAACACCACCGCAAACGCTATTGGCATCGGCGGCCTGCCAGGCATCCTGTCCATCAAACCGGAATATATGGGTAGCTTTGCAGTCTGCATCCTGATCGCAGTGCTCGTACCATTCTTTCTGACCTGTATGGCCGGTAAACGGAGACTAGCAGACACAGCAGAGCGTGCAGCCATTCATCCGCCCACAGCACCGGCAGAGCCGTATACACTCTGCGCATTCCTGACCGGCAGAGCGCTCCCCCTCGCCGAAGTCCCCGACCAGGTCTTTTCTCAGCACGTACTGGGTGAGGGCGTCGCAATTGAACCGGCCGACAGCACGCTTGTCGCGCCCGCAGACGGAGAAATTTCCATCGTCATGAGCGGCAGCAACCACGCCTGCGGCATGAAACTGGCAAACGGAATGGAAATCCTGCTGCATATCGGCCTGGATACGGTGGATATGGACGGTGATGGCTTCACCGCACATGTCCGGGAGGGCGACCAGGTCCGGACCGGCGACCGCCTGATCTCCTTCGACCCTGCAAAAATCAAGGCGGCAGGCCACCCCGCAGTCACAATGCTGGTCATTACCGAACCGGCAGAAGGCTGCACCCCGGTATTCCACACCGGTAAAACCGTTTTGGCGGGCCGCGATACGATCATAACCTTGGAGGGATAACGAATGGCTGACTTTAAGAACAAAGTGATTTATCAAATCTACGTAAAATCCTTTTTCGACGCAAACGGCGACGGGTGCGGCGACCTGCGCGGCGTGACCGAAAAACTGGATTATTTACAGGCCCTTGGCGCAGACTATCTCTGGCTGACCCCATTTTTTAAATCCCCGCTGAACGATAACGGCTACGATATCGCTGATTACTTTGCCATTGACCCGCATTTCGGGTCAATGGCAGATTTAGAGCATTTGATCGCCGAAGCCGGCAAGCGCGGCCTGCGCCTGATGTTTGACATGGTATTCAACCATACCTCGACCGAACACGCATGGTTCCAAAAAGCGTTAACGGGAGATCCATACTATCTTAATTTCTATATCTTCCGAGACGGCAGCCCCCATATGCCTCCCACCAACTGGGCCTCTAAATTCGGCGGCAGCGCATGGGAATACGTGCCGCATCTCGGGAAATGGTACCTGCATCTATTCGACAAAACACAGGCTGATCTCAACTGGGACAACCCAGCCGTACGGGAAGCGCTCAAAAATGTAATCCGGTTCTGGAAACAGAAAGGGGTGAAGGGGTTCCGCTTTGACGTGATCAATCTGATCTCCAAGCCGGAACTGTTCCAGGACGACCACCAGGGGGATGGCCGCAGATTTTATACGGACGGCCCGCATGTGCACGAATATTTGAAGGAACTGACGGCCGATACCGGCATCGGCTCTCTGATCACCGTAGGCGAAATGTCCTCAACCTCTCTCAAGGACTGTATCCGCTACACCACTGAAAACGAGCTTTCCATGGTATTCAGCTTCCATCATCTCAAGATAGATTATAAAAATGGAGACAAATGGGCGCTGCAGCCGGCCGACTACGGCAAGCTGAAGCAGCTGCTCACCGATTGGCAGCTCGGTATGCAAGCAGCCGGCGGCTGGAACGCGCTGTTCTGGTGCAACCACGACCAGCCGCGCGCGGTCTCCCGGTTTGGCGATGACAAACAGTACTGGAAAGAATCGGCGAAAATGCTTGCGGCATGTATCTATTTCATGCGCGGCACCCCCTATATTTATCAGGGGGAAGAGCTCGGCATGCCCAACGCCGGCTATACCAATATTTCACAGTACCGAGACGTAGAAAGCCTGAACTACTACAAACTCATGCTGCAAAACGGCAAAACCAAAGAAGAAGCGCTGGAAGTTCTGCGGCAGCGTTCCCGCGACAACGGCCGCACGCCCATGCAGTGGGACGACGGGCCAAACGTAGGCTTTTCGGACGGTACGCCATGGATTCTCCCGCCGGAGCATTGCCGTACCGCCAATGCCGCTGCGGAAATAGAGGACAGCGACTCCATCCTCCACTTCTACAAAACAGTCATCCGCATGCGCAAGGAAACCCCCGTCTTATCGGAAGGGCAGATTGCATTCCTCTGCCAGGATCAGAATGAGGTTTTGGCCTACCGGCGTTTCCTGGATGACGACTCGCTTTACATCTTCAACAACCTGAGCGACAAAACGCTTTCTCTGGACGAGGTCACATGGACCGACGCCTGTGAACCGGTGCTTGGCAATTACAGCAGCCCCTTGACAGACGGAGGCCGCCTGCTGCTGCGGCCCTACGAAACGGTTGTCTGCCGGATGGCGCCTATCCCTTCCCCTGCGCAGACGGAGGCATAGCGCCACCGTCTGACAAAAAATTCCCTGGAGGATCCGCCAAAATTTTCAAGGCGGTCTGCCGGAACCATCCTGCCGAACCCGTTACCGTCAAAAAAACAGCCGTTCCTCCCTCACAAAACCTTCCTCCGCCCAGCCCTACTTTGCCGGATCTGACCGCTTCCGCGCTTTATCTATATTCCACAAAAGCTTTCTGAACAGTTTGTGAAACCTGCGAGAAACGCCTTGCGATTCCGCCGCCAACGCGCTATAATGGAAAAACCAAAACAGACAGCAAGGAGTTGGAGAACATGGTAGTTCTTTTTCGGGTTTCCAAACTGGCTACAGCCATTGTACTGGCAGCATTCGCAGCGGTATGGACGCTGCACCCATGGATGACGGGCGGGACCTCGCCCTTTGCAGAGGTAAACGGTGCGGACGGTCTGGAACTGACCGTTGCAGAGGGTTCGGCCACTGCAACGGGTGCGATCTTCCGTTTTGAAAATGCCACCGACCGAGAGTGGCAGTTTGGTCAGGAATACTGGATTGAAAAGCTGGAAGACGGCGAATGGAAAGAAATTAAAAGCCTGCGCGCGCGGGCGTTCGACGCGCTGAGCTACCTGCTTGCGCCGCACAGCGTGCGCGAGGAAGTGTACTCCTTTTCAGACAGCTACGGCCGCCTAACCAGCGGAGAATACCGTCTCGTGAAAGAGCTTCTCCGCGAACGCTCGGGCGGCTGGGAATCGCATTACATCGCAGCCGAATTTGCAGTCGAGTAACATGCCCCCCTTCGCGCCGGCGCGCTGGTCCCTCAACCATGCGGTACGCCTTCACCGAAAAGAGGTCGGCGCATCTCCCTGCAATCCGTTGCCAGACAGCCGCCGCCAATTATAAATCCGGTGCGCCCTGCCTTCGCCGGGCGCACCGGATCTTTTTCAATCGATATTTCTTCACAAAGGAGAGAGCACCGCAGCCAAGGGAAGGCTGCCCTGTTACAACGCTTTCCCAACGAAAGCTTCTGCAATCCGCCTAGGGGCCGGCCCCGCCTCCGCAAACAGGCTTTCCCCTGCTTCAACCGGCCCCGTCTCTTTGGTTCTCCCCACCGGTTTCAACAGCACCTAAATTTTGATAACCTGGTCACGGCTGGGACCGACGCCCAGCATTGTGATGGGACAGCCGCAAATGTGTTCCAGCTCACGTATATACTGCTGTACATTCCCTGGCAGCTCTGCAAAACTGCGGCAGGCTGTAATATCTTCATCAAAGCCGTCAAACTCTTCATATACCGGCTCACAATCCACCAAATCCATAAAATTCGCCGGGAACTCGGTGATCGTCTGCCCATTTTTCAGCCTGTACGCGACACAGACCTTAAGCTTGGGCAACCCACAGAGCGGGTCAATTTTGTTGATCACCATCTCGGTCAGGCCGTTGACGCGCACAGCATATTTTGCAATCACCGCATCAAACCAGCCTGTACGGCGCGGGCGGCCAGTGACCGTGCCAAACTCACCGCCTGCATTTCGGATATAATCACCGGTTTCATCAAACAGCTCTGTCGGGAACGGGCCCTCGCCGACACGGGTCGTATAGCTTTTAAAAATCCCCATGACCTCACTGATTGCAGTGGGCCCGATGCCCGAGCCAATGCAGCAGCCGCCCGCTACCGGGTGGGAAGACGTCACAAAGGGGTAGGTCCCCATATCCAAATCAAGCAGCGTCCCCTGCGCCCCCTCAAACAGAATCTCTTTCCCCTCCCTGGCCGCATGATAGACCAGTACGGTAGTATCCCTGACCATCGGACGCAGCCGGTCGGCATAGCTGCGGTACTCTGTAAGAATTGCTTCCACATCCAGCGGCGACCCGCCGTAAACGCCGGTAATGACCCGGTTTTTGCGCGCGCAAGCGTCCCGGATCACACGTTCAAACCGCTCTGTATCAATCAAATCGTGCATACGGATCCCGCTGCGTTCAGATTTATCCATATACGTTGGGCCAATGCCTTTCCTGGTTGTGCCAATGGCAGAGCCCTCTTTCGCCTTTTCCGCCTCGCTCAGCCCGTCGAGCTCAAGATGCCATGGCATAATACAGTGTGCCCGGGCGTCAATGAACAAACGGTCAGTCGAAATCCCCTGCGCATGCAGTCCGTCGATCTCCTCAAGAATGGACTTCGGGTTTACCACCACGCCAGCCCCAATTATATTCGTGCAGTCCGGGTAAAGAATGCCGGAAGGAATCAGCTGGAGCTTGTATTTTACGCCGTCCGCTACAACGGTGTGCCCGGCGTTGTTGCCCCCCTGGCTGCGGACGACCATGTCGGCCTTTGCCGCAAAGATGTCAATAAACTTGCCCTTGCCTTCATCGCCCCACTGAGCGCCTAAAATAACCTTACCAGGCATGAACTGTTGCCCCTTTCACATTTTGGGTTTTTCTTTCTCGCGGATACAGTATTTTGCCGTACCCTTGCTATTATACCATCCATTTCGTGAAAATTCAACAACGTATTTTCCATCTGCCGGGCGATCCAGCCGCCCCATTTTGAAAAAACCGCCGGCCCGCCGTACAAACAGCGGGCCGGGCGGCGATATTCCGATATCCTCCTGAAGCAGAAGACGGCGCAGGTTACAGCCGTTCAAAGGCAGTGCGCTTCCAACCGCCGGTACGGATCCGATGGACAAAGAACGCCGAGCGGAAGACCCAATCTACGATCATTGCGGCCCAGGTTCCGAACATCCCCATTCCCAGCGAAGTGGCAAACACAAAACCGCAGAGAACCCGAAACAGCCACATGGAAATGATCGAGACAATCATCGAAAAACGCACGTCGTTTGCCGCCCGAAGCGCATTTGGCAGGGTAAAAGACAACGGCCAGATCAGGCAGCAAAACGACCCGTGCAGCAGCAGCACCTGGCGCGCCATCTCCATCGTCTCAGACGAAAGATGATACGCCTGCAAAATCAGCGGCAGCGTTATCAGGATCAGGATATTGCTTGCCAGCATAACGGCATAGCAAATTACCATCAGCTTGCGGATATAGTAACGCACCTGCTCCTCATCGCCCGCACCGACACACCGCGAAATCACCGCCACCATCGCCATACTCATTGCCATGCCCGCCAAGGACTGGAACGAACAAACCGAATTGCCCACCGCATTCGCTGCTATGGACGCCGTCCCAAAGGTGGCAACCAGGCTCAGCAGTACAATTTTACCCAGCTGAAACATGCTGTTTTCCAACCCGCTCGGAACCCCTAGCCGCAGAATCCGCATTACCATATCCCGGTCAAACCGGAAATCGAACGGTATGCGCAGCCGGATCTGCTGCGCCGGACGGCGCAGAAAGGCCAGAATCAGCACCGCCGCCAAAATACGGGATAGCAGCGTCGGAATCGCAGCGCCCGCCACGCCCATGCGCAGACGGTAAATCAGCAGTGCGTTGCCCGCGATGTTCACTGTGTTCATCACAACCGATACAATCATCGAAACATTCGAGTTTCCCATCACCCGAAACAGCGCCGCGCCGCTGTTGTACAGCGCCACGAAGGGAATAGACGCCGAAACAATCATCAGATATGTGCTGCAATACGCACGGACATCGGGTTCCAAATGGCCGAATACCACGTCCAGCAGCAGATTTCTGCACAGATAGACCAATATCATCACCACAACCGCCGAAGCCCCTGTAAAAAGCAGCAGCTGGTTGCCCGCTTTGTCGGCGCGTTCCCCATCCTGCCTGCCCAGGTATTGCCCTGCAACAACCGCGCCGCCCGTGGCCAGCGCGGCGAACAGATTCACAATCAGGACATTGACCGTGTCCACCAAAGAGACCGCGCTGACGGCTGCCTCACCTACGCTCGATACCATTACCGAATCAACCATACCAACCGCAATGGTCAGGAACTGCTCCACAATCAGCGGCAGGATCAGCCGAAATAACGCCACATTGTCAAACAGACGCGCCCGCGGCTGCGACAGAACCGCTTGCCTTTGCATACAAAACCCCTCCATACAGACCTATGCCCAGGCGGCAAAACGGCGGCCTGACGAAACATTGCCAAACACACTACTGCCAGTGCATACCGATCCACAGATTTTTTTCCGTAACCCAGTATATCAGATTCCCAAAACCGAAACAATGTCATTGATGCACAGAAAGATGCCTCTTTTCGCTGAATTTTGGCACGAAACTGCTGCCTTCCGTACCCCTGCGCCTGACAAGCTCCACCTACCGGACGGTTTCGGAGGCTGCCGGACGGTATCCGCCCAAACCGTTAAAGCCCCGTTTCCCCAAACATTGCAAAAAATAAAAAGTCCGGTATAACATCCCGGACCTAGGGCTTGTTTGAAAAATGTCAATACGCCCAAACAACGGTCCTTTTTCCGCCA
>CANPPM010000061.1 GCA_947575935.1 uncultured Butyricicoccus sp.
CAATGATGAGTACCTTGTGGATATCTTTTCTGATGCCCATGAATTTCCTCCATTTGTAAAAAATAACATTCCCGGGCGGCCATAACCGCCTCTATCCATTCCTGCTGTTCTCTTAAAAATAAATATACCATCTCCGGGAAGAAATTACAATCGTTAATCTCTGATTTTTCGTTTGCTGGATGGAGATAATTTTTGTTACAATCGCCGGTAATCCTGGCTTTCCTCTAAAAAATAATACATTTCAGCAAATTAAGTGTAAATCATTGACATTTTTGCGAATTTGTTTTATCATATTAACAGTGGAAAGAATTGTATCTTTCCAGATTCCATATTTTTATTTTTCCATTTGAAAAGGGGGAAACTGTACATGAACGACTTTTTGGAGCAGCGCTTTAAGCTGAAAAAGGCCGGTACAACCGTACGGACTGAAGTAATCGCTGGCCTAACTACTTTCATGACAATGGCTTACATACTTGCGGTCAATCCCAACATCCTTGGTGCATCGGGGATGGACACGGGCGCCGTCTTTACAGCCACATGTCTGGCTTCTGCGCTTGGTACCATTCTGATGGCGCTGCTGGCAAACTACCCATTTGCATTGGCTCCCGGTATGGGCCTGAACGCTTACTTTGCATACACTGTCGTACTGGGATATGGTTACAGCTGGCAGGCAGCACTGGCAGCCGTCTTTATCGAGGGTCTGCTGTTCATTGTTTTATCGGTGACCAATATTCGCGAAGCAATCTTTAATTCGATTCCGGCATGCTTAAAATACGGTGTCTCTTGCGGCATCGGCCTATTTATCACGTTTATCGGTTTACAAAATTCCAAATTGGTGATTGACAACTCATCAACGCTGCTGGGGATGTATCCCTTTGCAAGCTCGCTGCGGGACGGCACTTTCTCTGCAACCGGTATCGGCGCATTGCTTGCGCTAGTAGGCGTACTTATCACAGCAGCGCTGCTGATAAAAAAAGTGAAAGGGGCTATCCTCTGGGGCATCCTGATCACTTGGGGATTAGGTATTGTCTGTGAACTGACCGGTATTTACGTGCCAAATGCCGAGCTAGGCATGTTCTCGGTTTTGCCGGACTTTTCAAACGGCCTTTCTATTCCCTCCGTTCTTCCAACGCTTGGAAAACTGGATTTCACCAGCGTTTTTCAGGCTGATTTTATCACGATTATGCTGGCATTTTTGTTCGTTGATATGTTCGATACGTTGGGAACTCTGATGGGAGTCGCCTCCAAAGCAGATATGTTGGATAAAGACGGTCGGCTGCCTAAAATCAGAGGGGCGCTGCTGGCAGATGCGTTGGCTACCTCTGCGGGTGCGGTAATGGGTACCTCTACCACAACGACCTTTGTAGAATCGGCATCCGGCGTTGCAGAGGGTGGCCGAACAGGATTGACCGGACTTGTGACCGCATTGTTTTTCCTGATTTCACTTTTCCTCTCACCGGTTTTCCTTGCAATTCCATCCTTTGCGACTGCTCCGGCATTAATCGTAGTAGGATTTATGATGTTATCAACTGTGCTTAAAGTCGACTTTGATGACGCTGGCGATGCAATTCCTGCCTTTATCGCATTGTTTGCCATGCCGTTTATGTACTCAATTTCAGAAGGTATTGCACTTGGCGTGATCTCCTATGTGCTGATTAACCTTATAACCGGAAAGGCCAAAGAAAAGAAGATAAGTCCTGTGATGTATATCCTTGCTGTAATTTTCATTCTGAAATATGTGCTTTTATAAAACAATTTACTATATAACTTATTGATTTCTCTTTGAATAGGGTAGGGCTCGCATGATTTGCAAATGCATTTTAATTTTACCCCATGCTGTGCCTGTCAGTCTGCGAAGCCGTGAATTGTTCCGGCTTCGCATTCTTATTGAAGCAACGTCATATTACTGTAGTCATAGGCTAAAAAACGATACATTCTCCTAATCAATTGCTGGCAGCACCATTCATACCGTATGCTATACAGGGACGGTCATAATCTTACGCAAGATAAAACATTGATCTCCTGCCAGCTTGATCCGCCAAACATTCGATTGGAAAAATAAACCGGCACGAAATACACGGGAAAGGGAATGTTCCGTTGCGTTTAAGCAGGGCCGCGATGGATAAAAGCGGGATGGATTTACAGTTGCAGCTGTAAACCGATCCCGCTTTACATATCATAATTTTAAAAAAGCATTTCTCAAACTTACAGCACCGGAAGACCGCAAAATTCTCGAATCGCACGTACGACCCCATCTTCGTCGTTGGAAGGAGCCTGATAGCGGCAAATTGCTTTGATTTCGGGATGTGCGTTTGCCATAGCAAATGAGTGGGTCACCGACTGCAGCATCTCGCAATCGTTCAGATAATCTCCAAAAGCCATGCATTCATTCGGGGATATCCCTAATTCTTTATAAAGCCTGCGGATCGCACCGCCTTTATTGACACCTGGATTCATTAAGTCAACCCAATCTGCGCCAGAAAGCACCACCTGCGCCTGTTCACTAAGCACCTTCAGGGCAGGCAAACAGCTATTCTCAGCGTTTTGATACTGAAAGACCGCAATTTTGCAGATCCGATCCTCCACTTGCATCAGATCGTGAACTCTGGTCAAACGAGCATAATACATTTCTGCATTTCGATAAAACACTGGCTCGTCGGCTTCACACCATGCAGACTGCTCGCCAGCCAGGATCACATAAGCATCCGGAAGCGCGCGCACCATCTCAATCGTTTGACGCTGCAGCTCTCGTGGAAGCGTATCAGCAAATAGGCAGCGCCCATTTTCGAAAACCATAGCGCCATTTTCGGCAATATAGGTCATATTTTCATCGCCAAACAGGGCAAGGATGTTGTAATACTGACGGCCGGAAGCAGGGGCAAAACGTATCCCGCGCATCCGCAAATCTCGAAGCAGGTCGGGAAACCCTGGGGAAAGCCGCTTCTGACTGTCAAGTAATGTACCATCTAGATCGGCGGCAATTAATTTAATATCCATTGTTTTCTCCGTTGACACAGCACCGCATCCCCATAGGCAAAGAAACCATTTTGCCTGTTACCGGATCGACGATGCATCAAAATATTCAAATAAGTTGAAAGAGCAGGCTTCCACATTGATAGACGAAAAAAGAAATTGTCCAAGCTAAGACAGTTTGAAACGCCGCCGCACCGGCTGCCCATCTCCAGCCACCCATTTCGCGTCTGATCGTCGCAAAAGCCGACATGCAAGGCATATAAAGCAGAATAAATACCAAGAACGCATAAGCTGCAACTGGAGAAAAGGCAGAGGAAAGCAATCCGCCCAGGGAACCCAAATCAACCCCATAGAGCACACTCATTGTAGATACCACCGCTTCCATTGCGATCACTCCGGTTAGAATTGAAACCGAAGCACGCCATTCACCAAATCCCAATGGAGCAAACACTGGTGCGATAAAACGCCCAAACACCCCAAGGATACTATAAGCGGAATCAGATGCCGTCTGCAGGGAGGGGGTAAAATTCTGCAGCAGCCAAATTACAATACTCATTACAAAAATTACGGTGCCGGCTTTGGTTAAAAAGTCCTTTGCTTTTTCCCACATATTTTGCAGAGTACCACGCACGGTCGGCAGTCGATAGGGGGGAAGTTCAAGCACAAATCCGGAGGATACACCCCGAAAAATCGTTTTTTTCAGCAGCCATCCTGCAAAAATCCCGACCAGAATACCCAATACATAAAGACTGATAATAACAAAACTGGCACACTGCGGGAAAAGCGCCCCTGCAAACAGTGCATACACCGGCAGTTTTGCCCCACAAGACATAAATGGCGTCAGCATTATGGTCATTCTTCGATCTTTTTCGTTTTCCATTGTGCGGGCGGCCATGACGGCCGGGGTTGTACATCCAAACCCCATCAGCATAGGGACAAACGACTTGCCTGAAAGCCCGATACGCCGCAAAAGCGTATCCATCATAAACGCAATACGGGCCAAATAACCGGTATCCTCCAGAAGAGACAAAAAAAAGAATAAAATAATAATCTGCGGCAGAAAACTGACTACACCGCCAACACCACCCAACACGCCGTCGCAGAGCAAGCCAGTCATCCAGCCAGAGGCGCCAGAAGCATGCAGACCATTCTCTACTGCAGGAATCAGCATCCCATGAATCATCGTCTCCAATAAATCAGCAAAAAATGTACCAATCGGACCAAACGTCGACCAAAACATCAATACCATTAAAAAAGAAAAAATGGGCAATGCTAACCATTTATTAATGATAATACGATCAAGACGCTCTGTAAGAGTCAGTACCGGTTTTTCCGGCCGTTTGACTGCGTGCCGTACCGCTTCTTCAATAAAATCATAAAGTGCATCAGCAAGGATCATTTCGTTATCCTCACTACCATGACTGGAAAGAGCAGCAGCTGTTGTTTCAACCGTCTGCCGGACTGCATCCGGAAGTGCAACAGTCTTGCGAACATGGCTGTCGCCCTCCAGCAGTTTCAACGCATAAAAGGGAAGGCTGTCCCGCCGGAGAGCAGTCTTTTCCAAAGTATGGGCAACTCTATTGATAGCCGCTCCAACGCCGTGCAGATAGGCTGGCTGCCGGACTGGCCTGCGCAAATCCTCGGTTACAATCCCAAGCAGCGCATCCAGATTCTCCCCTTTACGTGCTGAAATAGGGATAACCCGAACTCCCAGCGTTTCAGACAGCACAGCGCAGTCGATCTCCACCCCTTGCGAACGGCAGTCATCGATAAAATTCAGCGCGATCACCATCGGAAGTCCAAGTGCAATCAGCTGCATCGTTAAGTAAAGGTTTCTCTCAATATTTGTAGCATCGACAATATTCAAGATACCATCCGGCGCTTCAGACAGCACATACTCACGTGCAATGATTTCTTCCTGTGTAAATGGCGAAAGCGAATAAATACCTGGAAGATCCACAACATCAATTGCATGCCCATGATAGCAAATATGTCCTGTCTTACGGTCAACCGTAACTCCAGGCCAGTTTCCAACATGCTGATTGGATCCCGTCAAACGGTTGAACAACGTTGTTTTTCCACTATTTGGGTTGCCGATAATTGCAATAGTTTGATTCATTTCTCCCCCTCCAGACAGATTTTAGCGGCTTCTTCACGGCGCAGGGAGAGACTGTAGCCGCGCAGCCGGACCGCAATGGGATCTCCAAAGGGGGCAATCCGTTCCACAGTGACCCGTACCCCTTTTGTAATACCAAGATCTAAAAAATGATGCTTAACCGCCCCTTCCGCGGTCAGGCTGTGAACGATGCCCGACTGACCGGGCTTTAATGCAGCGAGATTTTTCATATGAACCCCTTCCAAAGGTGAAGTTTGCCTACCCTAATTGTAGGCGATAGAAAGACAAATGTCAAACTTAATTTGCGGCGCTCCGGAAAGCGCATCAAACGTCGCAACCAACCAAAATAAAATCCTTTTTAAATTTTCATATCATAAATTGCATTTCCCGCGTGAATATGATACACTATAACAATCGTCAGTACTGCTGAGCGTAAACCGTGTCGTATACGGGTTCTCAAAATATTGATTTACAAGAGGTCGACCACTGTGGCGCAAAAAAACACCATGACGCGGGATGCAATGCTGTTTTTACCCGCAAAAATTGCAGAGGGGCTGCTGCTGATGCTAGTCAGTTCACTCTATTCGCATATTTTCCTGAAAGAGGCTAACGGCTTTTTTAATTCTATCAACCTGACTATCCAGCTGTGCTATCTGATCTTGGCAGGGTGGATGGCAAATGCTGCCACCCGCTATGTTGCAGAGGAATACCGTCTAGATCACGGTGAGCGGCTGTTTTCAACTGTTTCAACCGTATATCTGTTGCTTTGCGCGTTGGTATCGGCAGGTTACTGTGTCACAGCACTCATAACGGGAAAAACTGCCTATTTTCTTGCGGTTCCGATGTTTATGAGCTATACCTGTTTTCAGATATTAAATGCAGCCCTGGTCCAACTTGGAAAGATTGCTGCATCAGTTTCGCTGTCACTGTTGTCGGCATTGCTAAAACTCGGAGTTGCCTATGCCCTGGTCGGCGGCGCAAATTCCTTTCCTTCGCCAGTACCCGCTATTGTGGCTGCCGCTGTTGCAGACGGTATTGCCGGACTTGGGGCGGCAATGGTACTCTCCTTTCCGCACGTAGTTCGGCTTCGATACTTCTCACGCGAACTGCTCAACAAATTCCTCGCGTTCGGCGTACCGCTGATGGGTGTCTCAATTTCGGTCGCACTTCTCAACCAGATCGACCGCATTCTGGTAAACGGTATTTATGGGGATGCGGTATTTGCTGTATACAGCAATAACAATTCAATTGCTAACAGTATCTTTACTATGCTTTCTGTAGGTATCATGCGCGGCGTATATCCAAACACGCTACGCGCCTGGAGGGAAGGGGGCAGGCGCCTGGCTAAACCGCTGTTGGATAGCGGCGCCCGGCTGTATTTGCTGATTGCTGCACCCGCAGTATGTGGCTTAGCGGCGGTATCCTATACGCTGTCTGATTTCATCTTTGCGGAAGGATATGAAGCCGGATATCCCGTGATTATTTTTACCTCCTGCGCCATGTTGTTTATGGGACTGACCGAATATGCGAACAAAGCCTATGAACTAGAGCAAGCTACGACTGCGATTCTGCAAAATAGCGCTGCCGCCGCTGTGATTAAAATTGTAGCATCCCTAATTCTAATCCGCACGGCAGGCTATCTTGCAGCAGCACTCGGCTCTGTTGTAGCGTTTGTCAGTTATTTTTTCATTACAGTGATTCGAGTGAGAAAGCGTTTTCTTTTCCAAATTCCGGTCAAATCCCTGGTAAAAATTTTTACTTCCGCGCTGCTCTGTGGAGCGAGCGCACTGATCTGTACAAAACTACCCATGGGGAACCTCTTCCGATTAATATGCGCTGTTCTGTCTGGCGCAATCGTCTACACAGCCTGTATCATTGGTTCTGGGGAAGGAAGACAAGAGTTAGAGGCCATTCGGCTGCGGCTGAGACGGCGCTGAACGTCTTCCTTTGCCATTTCATCAGTAGTATCGGTTCATTTTGCATGCTCTCCCGCATAGGATACAGGGGAGGGATGAATTTTGGAACAACTATTTACACTTGTAAAAGCCGATTATACCATAATTATTGCCGTATTATATTTTATCGGCATCGGACTGCGCAGACTAAAAGCATTTCCAAATAACTACATTCCGTTGTGTATCACGCTTGTAGGCATCGGGCTTGCCGCGTTAAGTTCACTTTCCCGGCTTCCGGATTACAACAACCTTGCCGCACTGCTTTTTGACAGCATCGCACAAGGTATCCTGTGTGCTGGCATGAGCGTTTATGTCAATGAATTTATCAAGCATACTGTCAAGAAATCCGGAGAAAAGGGTTGAGATTTTTCCAGAACTGGTATATAATTAAAGAGTATTTGGAATTTTTAACATGCTCAATCAATGGTTTTTCCACCATTTTTCGTTTATTTCCTTTGTAAATCTTGAAGCTCTCTACAGAAAATTTGGGGAATAGTACGAATCCATGCATGTCCAGATCAGTTTTTAGTCTCAATTTTGAAATGCCTTTTTGCAGTTATGCCACCGCTTTTTAATAAATTATTTCGAAAATTAATCTGACACCCCAAATTGCTTCTGCATTAACGTCAGTTCGGTTCAAATACGCATGAAACGAAAGGACGCAGCACCGTGTTTTACGATCGGAGCTACGCAGAGCAAGGCAAAAAACAGTGGATTCGTATCAGGAATTAAGGCGCAGCCACACAAAGTGCCTCTGTCATTTTATCATCTGAACTTTCCATATGGCTGCGCTTTTCTTCTCGAACAGAAGACAAGATATGCTTTGGGGCTCAGCTGAAAATGATTCATCGGCGCAAACATTGGTTTTTCCGCCATACTGTGTCAATGTTTTTTGTAATACCTCCGTATTTCTTATTAATTTTGTCTGATCTTAAAATTCCTCGTCCTTAGCTTGAGCTTCCTTTTCCAAACACCGCCTCGTTATGCAGCTATAGAGGCAGAAAAGTTGCGAATTTTTATCGGTTGGAGTGCTTAAAAGTGAAAACAGCAGATATTATGGGCGTACGGTTTCATGCCGTAACGCTAAACGAAGCGGTCGACTGTGCAATGAACCGCATTCATATAAAGAAAAAGGGCTATATAGTGACCCCAAATCCTGAAATTGTATATCTGACATTGGACGATCCTTTTTTTCGTTCGCTAATCAACGGCGCGGCGCTCGTCCTGCCGGATGGTATCGGCATTATTTATGCCGCCAGGATTTTAGGACAAGCTCTGTACGGACGCGTGACCGGTATTGATTTCGCCGATCTGCTGATGCACCGCATGGCACAGGAACAGCTTCGACTGTTTCTGCTCGGCGCAAAACCAGGTGTTGCCGAGCAAGCTGCAGAAAACTTACAAAAAAAACACCCCGGACTCATCATTTCTGGTTGCAGAGACGGCTATTTTAAAGATGCACAAGAGGCTGTCAACGCAGTCAATGCTGCAGGGGGGGCCGAAGTCGTATTCGTCTGTCTGGGAGCGCCCAAGCAGGAACAGTTTATGGCGGAATGGGCGGACAAGCTGGATGCAACTCTGCTTTGTGGGCTGGGCGGCTCGTTGGATGTATTCGCCGGGACGGTCAAACGCGCCCCAGCAGTTTTCAGCAAACTTGGCCTGGAATGGCTGTACCGGCTTTATAAGGAACCATGGCGATTTCGAAGAATGCTTAAATTACCTCTGTTTTTGTTGCTGGCGATCCGACAGAGAGTATTTTCCAAACGAAAGGAGGGGAGTTCGTGAAGATATCTCTTTTAACATATACGCCTGAACCTGAAAAACTAATTGCGGCAGCGGCTAAAAACTGTTATTCTGCTACTGACGTAGATTCGATTTGGGATGGCCTTACTGAAGAAAAAACAGACCAATTTTTGCAGATGTTGACCGATCTTGGCCATGAAAGCCCAACCGAACATGCGAGTTTTACCTTTGCAATAGAAGGCGTTTCGCGTTCTCTGCTGGCGCAAATCACACGCCATCGCATAGCATCATACAGCGTGCAATCACAGCGCTATGTACGCGAGCACGGTTTTGAATACGTTATTCCGCCTGAGATCGAACGAATTCCAGATGCCAAATCTGCCTTTCTTCGAGCTATGGAAGAGGATCAGCGCATTTATGAGCAACTGACCGAAGCACTGCTGAAAGAACATACCGAACGGCTGTTAGCCCAAGGCCTCCCAAAGTTGGAGGCTCGCCGCCGCGCCGAAAAGATGTCGATTGAAGATGCGCGCTATGTTCTTCCGAACGCTTGTACAACTCGGATCGTTATGACCGCCAATGCCAGATCGCTGCAGAATTTCTTTCGACTGCGTTGCTGCAATCGTGCGCAGTGGGAAATCCGCATGCTTGCAGAAGAAATGTATCGGCTATGCTATGCTGCTGCACCAACATTATTTGCACACTGCGGCCCAGCCTGCGTGGATGGCGCATGTAGCGAGGGTAGGATGAGCTGCGGAAAAGCTGGCGAAGTGCGGACTCACTATCTGCACTTACGAAGGGAAGAATAGTTCCCGGGAAATTGGACATCCTATATGTTAAAACAGATCTGCTTTAAAAGAGAGAGGCAGATCTGATACACCCACTGGAAAGAGGTTTCATGTTACCATTCAGAGCACCGGCGCTTACAGACCGGGAGGCAGCGGAAAAATGTGCCGCTGCATACCATTATCCGCTTTGTGAACACTGTTTTGTTGACCTATTCATTTGGCAGGGCCACTATCACACACAGATTTGCTTTTATGAAGGATTTTTATTGATAAAGATGACGCCCCCTGATGGGAAACATGATCTTTATCTTGCACCAATTGGGACAGGTGATTTACGCAGTGCTATTCAGGCGCTGCAGGCTGATGCAGCTGAACAAGGCATCCCATTCGTTATGGTATCGGTGCCAGAAGATATGCTGCCGCGGCTGGAAGAAGCTATGCCAAATACCTTTTCGTATTCATGGAATGAAGATGGCGCTGATTACATTTATCTCAGTGAAAAACTGCAGACCCTCTCTGGGAAAAAACTGCAGTCTAAACGAAACCTGATCAACCGTTTTCAAGCAAACTATGACAACCGCTGGATCTACGAGGCAATTACAGAGGAAAATATACATGAGGTTTTCGATTTTCATATGAAATGGATCGATGATAACCATCATTTATATGAATCTGATTTTTTGGGTGAAACTTGTGCAATTAGTCTTGCATTGCGCAATTTTACAGCGCTAGGTCTGCATGGCGGCATCCTGCGTTTAGATGGCAAGATTATTGCCTTTACACTAGGCCAACAATCTACGCCAGATGTTTATGTCATGCAAATTGAAAAAGCAGATCATACGATCCCTGGCGCATACCAAATGATTAATCAACAGTTTGTTTTGCACAACTGTACTGAGGTCACATACGTAAATCGTGAGGAAGATCTTGGTTTGGAGGGATTGCGGCAAGCCAAACGATCCTATCAGCCTGCAATGCTAGTCAAAAAATTTATGGCGGTGCCCAAATGATCCGATTTGCAAATAACCAAGATACACCTGCCGTCCGTCGGCTATTTGATCAGTGTTTTCCTGATGAAAGCGGTTTTAACTCTTATTATTTTACGCAGCATTATTGCCCGGAGCGTACTCTACTGTTCCAGCAAGGGGATAACCTATGCGCTATGCTGCAGATGCTGCCCTATCAGCTGTCTATCGGTGACAAAACTGGGGAAGCAACCTATATTTATGGTGCTTGCACGCATCCAGAATATCGACGTAGACATTTGATGGCACAACTTCTTGAAACTTCTTTCCAGCTGGATCTACAATACGGACGAATTGCATCACTGCTAATTCCGCAAGAGGAATGGCTTTTTGACTTTTATCGTCCTTTTGGATACCTTCCACTTTTTACGCTGGAAAGGCGTTCCATTTTACAGGCGGTTTTAGCGCGATCTGAATTAAGACCGTTAACAAAATGGTGTGAAGTGAATCTGCTTTACACCAAAAAAACAGAAGGGGAGCCTTGTCGAATTCTTCGTCGAGAAGCAGATTGGCGGGCACAGCTTGCTTTATTTAATCATTTAGGATCGGGCGCGTTTGGTCTTTATGAAAAAGACGAACTGGTTGCATACGCTTTTGTTTGGCTAGATCCAGACGGATTATTTGCACAAGAGCTGCTTGGGGTAGATTTAGCTAGAGAAACACTGCTTGCCCAGCAACTGTTGCATCATTTTTCGGTTAAAAAGCTTGTATATCATACGGTTTCGGGCAGTCAGGTGCTTGGCTGCCTGAAACCGTATCAAAAAAATATGCCCACGCATGGTTATATTAATCTGATGTTCAACTGAGGTGAAAAATATGGTATATGTTTTGTTAGCAGAGGGATTCGAAGAAGTGGAGGCCCTGACTCCGGTGGATCTGCTGCGCCGTGCCGGCGCACAGGTAAAAACAGTTGGCGTAACTGGCAAGACTGTAACTGGCG
>CANPPM010000062.1 GCA_947575935.1 uncultured Butyricicoccus sp.
ATGTTTTCCAGCAGCGCTTTCTTTTTTCCGGCGATCTGCAGCAAATAGCTGCCTGGCTCCACACATTGACGGTCAAGCATCCGCATATCGTCAACCGGCAGCGCGCTCCTCTCGGCATACTGCTTCATCCACTGCTCAATGTTCCTGCCGTGCCGTCTGACAAAAACCACGATCAGTCCAATTGAAAATATCGCCAGCCCTACGCAGACCGCAATAACCGGCAGCGCACTGCCCAACGCATCATGCCCCGCCTGTAAATCGATCAGCAGCTGCCGGATGAACAATACCGCAAACGCCGCTGCAATAGCCCCAATCAGCCCAAAGGTAAAATAAATAAACCATGCAGAGCGCCGGATATTCTTTTGCTCTCTCGCAAAATATCCCTTTGGATATCGTTTGCGGGCCATTTTTTCATCCATTTTTATAATATATTCGCTCATCTCTATCCACTCCTTTTCCATTCTGCAACGCCTCTTACGGCGTCCATATGCGCCGTATATAACGATAGGCCGGCCCACGCAGGGCCGGCCGCCGGGCTTACTTATGGGGCTGCATCTGGGTATCCTTCAGAACAACGTCATGCGCGCCGCCCTCGACGATTGACGTCGCGGAAACTAGGGTAATCTTAGCGCTCTTCTGCAGCTCTGGAATCGACAACGCGCCACAGTTGCACATCGTAGAACGCACCTTGTTAAGCGTCAGCGTCACATTGTCCTTCAGCGAACCCGCATAGGGGACATAAGAATCCACGCCCTCCTCAAAAGAAAGCTTCTTTGCACCGCCCATATCGTAGCGCTGCCAATTGCGCGCACGGGAAGAGCCTTCGCCCCAGTACTCCTTCATAAACTGGCCGTTGATATTCACTTTATTGGTTGGGGACTCGTCAAAACGGGAGAAATAGCGGCCCAGCATAATAAAATCTGCACCCATTGCAAGCGCCAACGTCACATGGTAATCCTGTACAATCCCACCATCTGAGCAGATCGGAACATAGATTCCCGTTTCCTCAAAATACTCGTCGCGCGCAGCGGCAACTTCAATCAGCGCGGTCGCCTGCCCCCTGCCAATCCCCTTTTGTTCACGGGTAATACAAATAGAACCGCCGCCAATTCCAACCTTGACAAAATCTGCGCCGGCGCCGGCCAGGAAGCGGAACCCGTCGCGGTCAACCACATTGCCCGCACCAACCTTGACGCTATCGCCATAGCGCGCGCGAATCCAGTCGATCGTCCGGCTCTGCCACTCCGAAAACCCCTCGGAAGAGTCAATGCACAGCACATCTGCCCCCGCCTCGATCAGCGCTGGGACACGTTCTGCATAATCACGCGTATTAATGCCCGCGCCGACAATATAACGCTTGTCCTTATCCAACAGCTCAAGCGTATTTTCTTTATGGGTATCATAATCCTTGCGAAATACCATATAGGCCAAATGCTGGTTCTCATCGACCAACGGCAGCGAATTCAGCTTATGATCCCAAATGATATTGTTGGCCTCCTTCAGCGTCGTATCCGCCGGAGCCGTAATCAGCTTTTCAAAAGGCGTCATAAAATCACGGACCACCTCGCTGCCGGTCATCCGAGACACACGGTAATCCCGGCTGGTGACAATGCCCAGCAGCCGGCCGTTTGCAGTACCGTCTTCCGTAACCGCAACGGTCGAATGGCCGGTACGCTCTTTGAGTGCAAGAATCTCATCCAGTGTCGCGTCGGGCTGGATATTGGAATCGGAAACGATAAAACCCGCCTTGTATGCCTTGACGCGGGCAACCATCGCCGCCTCACTCTCTACACTCTGTGAACCGTAAATAAAGGAAATACCGCCCTCCCGCGCAAGCGAAATGGCCATACGGTCATCGGAGACCGCCTGCATAATCGCCGAAACCAGCGGAATATTGGCGTAGATCGCCGATTCCTCACCACGCCGGAATTTCACGATCGGCGTCCGGAGGCTAACGTTGGCCGGCATGCACGCAACCGAGGAATACCCCGGAACGAGCAGATATTCACTGAAGGTGTGCGAAGGCTCGGTGAAATAAAATGCCATACTTCTTAACTTCCTTTCGTTTTGCAGCAACCCGATTTCTATAGTATAGTTAGGTATCATTATATCTGACCTGCGCAAAGTTGTAAACCCTTTCGCCTGTCAGAATTTTCATGGGTTTTCCACCATTTTCTATGCAAAGCGCCCACGCTGTTTCACGCGTGCAAACCCTCCAGGGAAGCCGGCTCCGCAGCCTGCGCAGGCAGACAGGATAAAGGAAGCTCCATTTCATCCCGCATGCCGACAAAGCCGTATTTCTCATATAAGGGACGGCCCGCAGCGGTAGCCTCCAGCATAATTGCGGTAATACCGCGCCTGCAGCTGTCCCGTACAAGCAGATCCAGCACATGGCGCGCAATTCCCCGCCTCCGATATTCCGGGACGGTATACATATTCATAATATATGCCTTCTCCCCGCTCGGAATATGGCAGGTCGGCAGTACCCGAAAAAAGCTGACCCCGCCCGAACCTACAAAACGCTCCCCGTCAAATACCAAATAGGCAATATGCATATCAGCTTGCAGCGCCCACCGATAGTACGCGCGGGACTGCCGTTCTACTTCGCTCAAATCCACATCATCGGACAGCCGGTTAGCCGCCCGCAACACCCGAATCCTTGTTTGGGTCAGCATATCCATATCGTGAACCGCCGCTCTCCGATATTTAAACCCCATACTCATCCTTCCAAGCGCTCGGTCACAGAACTCCATTCCTGCAGAAAGATTGCTATCGTCTCTGCAATCAGCTGGTGATCAAGCTCGTGCGGCATACCGGAAACACAAATTGAGCCTACCACACCGGCGCCCTTTACCCGGATCGGGAAACCGCCTCCACAGGCCGCGTAATCATTAGCGCATAGTTTGCGATCGGCAAGCGTCTCCCCATTCATTTCAAGCCAACCCAAAAACCGCAGCGTAGACATCTCCATTAGCTCGACCGTCCGCCGCTTCCGGGCAAGCCAAAGCCCATTGTCCGCTGTCGTCCCTTCTGGAAAATACCGAAATACCGTTAGACCGTTCACCGTGATTTCAATGGCCGCAGCATCTCCGTAATCGGCATTTCTCCGGTGCAGCGCCAGCCCCATGGCGAGCGCATCTTCACGGGTAAAATGCTCAAATACCAGCTCCCTTTCCTGCTGCAGGCAGCTATCATACCGTTCTTTTCCTTTCATCTGTTCAGCCCTCCCTATGCCTGCCTGAAAGGCCAAAAGCGCCGGCGCGCCGGCAGCGGTCCACTGGAACGCTCACAGCGCGTAAATTGTTTCAGCGTTTTCAGGCATACTTATCTCTTCCTGATCCCATCACAGCCGTGCGGCCGCTGTATGAGCGCCGCAGCACCATACGCCGCGCCGCCGCGGTGCGGAAACTTTTTCAGCGGTTTGCAGCTCAAGATCCGCCTGCGGTCATTATACCATATCTTCCATCCGCTGAAAAGAGGGCGGCAAAATATCCGCAACAGGATTTTTCCAGGATTTATGCGTAAAAGGCTTGCTTTTCCGGAAAGATGCATTATAATAAAAAAGATGAAAGGATCGTGACCTATGGCTGACACGTACCACTTTGAGCTGATCCGCTCCCGCCGCCGCACGCTGGCACTGGAGATCACTCGTGACGCCCGCATTGTCGTACGCGCTCCGAACCGCTGCGCAGTACGCGAGATTAACCGCTTTGTTGAAAGTCATCAGGATTGGATCGCACACCATCTTGCACGCGCGCAGGCACGCCTGCAACGCTACCCAGAGCCCACGCCGGCGGAAGAAGCCGCCCTGCGTGAACGTGCGCGCCGGGTGCTGCCGCAAAAACTGGCCTATTATGCCGAATCCATGGGCCTGCAGCCAGCCGGCCTGCGCATTACCTCGGCGCGGACACGCTTTGGCAGTTGCAGCGCGCGCAATCGCATCTGTTTTTCCTGGCGCTTGATGCGGTATCCAGACGCCGCAATTGACTATGTCGTCGTACACGAGCTGGCACACATTCTTGAAAAAAATCATGGACGCGCATTTTATGCACTGGTCGAACAGCATATGCCCGACTGGCGCGAACGCCGCGCGCTCCTGAAGGAGTAATCGTAGATGAAAAAAACTATCTTTTTTATCCCTGCGATCCTGCTGACCGCTTACTATGGCGGACTGGCATTCGGCGTGGGACCGTCCTCAGTGCAGCCAATGATCTGGGTCAGCCTTCTGCTGCTCTGGAGCGGGGGCATCCTGCTATCCCGCCGCTTTATTTGGGGGGCATTCTGCGGCGCGCTGCCCGGCTTGCTGCTGATCTATCAAAGCACCCAAAAAAACATCCAGCTTTTACAAATGGAGCTCCCGCTCGGTCTCGCATTACTGCTGTTCTATATGTTCTGCGTCTGTGCCCTCTATCAGCGCAGTTGAAACTTGTCTTTTATGCCGCCTTACCGGCGGCATTTTCAGCGTATTAATCAAAAACCTGCCCTCAGAGTTTAGAAAACTGTACTGCCAACCGAGGCGCTGCCGGCGGTTTCGCATCCCTCTAAATATCTGTGACGCCCCGCGTTCTATTCCCATTTGCAAACCGCTCGCGCTGCCTTTCAAACCTACTTTTTATCACACCGCATAAAGGAGATTTCACGATGTTATTTGTATGCTATCCCAAATGTTCAACTTGTAAAAAAGCACAGGCGTGGCTTGCCGCGCACGGTATCGCCGTACAGGTCCGCGATATCAAAGAAAATAATCCGACAGAGGAAGAACTCCGCCGTTGGCATGCCATGAGCGGACTGCCGCTGAAGCGCTTCTTCAACACCAGCGGACAACAATACCGTGCGCTTGGCTTAAAGGACCGCCTCCCTACCATGAGTGAAGAGGAACAATTTGCCCTTTTGGCTTCCGACGGCATGCTGGTCAAACGCCCGCTGCTGATCGGAGAGGAGGGGGCTTGCCCCGGCTTTCGGGAAGAGGTTTGGGCGTCCCTCAAATGAAAACCGAGAATGACCTGCGGCATGACAGCATCGGCCCATTGGTGCTGCGCATTGCCCTGCCCAGTATGCTAGCACAGTTTGTAAGCGTGCTGTACAGTATTGTCGACCGAATGTACATCGGCAATATTCCAGAGGCTGGAACGCTGGCCCTGGCCGGCGCCGGAGTCTGCGGTCCTACGGTAACGCTGGTTGCAGCGTTTTCTTTCTGGATTGGCTGCGGAGGTGCGCCCTTGATGAGTATCCGGCTCGGGCAGCGGGATGAACGTGCTGCCGAGCGGATCATGAGCTGCTGCTTTTTCCTGCTGCTGCTCTTTTCAGCCGTGCTGTTGCTGCTGCTCCTGCCAATGCGCCTGCCGCTTTTGCGGCTGTTCGGGGCAAGCGACGTTACACTGCCCTACGCTGCATCCTATTTTACCCTTTATTTGTTGGGGACGCCGTTCGCACTGCTCGCAAGCGGCATGAATCAGCTAATTATCTGCCAAGGTTTCGCACAGATTGGCATGAAGTCAGTGCTTCTGGGCGCAGTACTAAACATCGTGCTGGATCCAATTCTGATCTTCCAGCTGGGAATGGGGGTGCGCGGCGCGGCGCTCGCAACTGTGCTCTCGCAGCTGGCCAGCTGTCTGTATGTACTGCGTTTCCTCACCGGCCCCAAGCCCTCGATCCGTCTGCGGCCCAGGCGGCCGGATGCAGACACGGTAGGGCGCGTGCTTCTGATGGGCGTTTCCCCTTTCCTTATCATCGCGCTTGACCAGGTTATGCTGATCTCAATGAACGCGCTCCTGCAGCGCTACGGCGGCCCGGCCCGCGGCGACTTTTTCATCACCTGCAACACCATTGTACAAAGCTTTATGCTCGTGATTACCATGCCGCTCGGCGGTATTTCTGGCGGTACCCAGAGCATCCTGGGGTATAATTTTGGCGCCGGCAAACCAAAACGCGTACTGCTTGCCCAACGATACATCCTCGCATTATGCGCCGGCTTTACCGCCGTAATGTTTCTGTTGGCACGCGCTGCAGGCCCCTTCTTCATCCGGCTGTTCAACGGTGACCCCGCTGTCATACAGACCACCCATTGGGCAATCTGCATTGAGACCCTGGCAATTGTCCCCTTGGGGCTGCAATATGGACTGGTCGACGGCTTCACCGGTATGGGACAAATTCAGTACGCAATGCCGCTTTCCTTCTGGCGAAAAGGCGTCTATTTTACGGCTCTTTTTTTGCTGCCCGCCTGCTTCGGCGCCGAAGCGGTTTTCTGTGCAGAACCAATCTGCGATCTGCTCGGCACAGCAGTCTCCCTTACCGTCTATCTGCGCTGTATTGGCAGGCTGCTGCACAGACGGCCCGCGCGGGACGAAAAACTGCCGTGCCGGTCCTAAACTGCGCTTTCCGTCAAGAAACTCTACCCGTCGCTTTCGTACATATTTTTATGGTCAAACGCGCCTCTAAACTGCACTGTAAAATCCTACCGTCCACGCCTGTAATTTTCCATCTTACCGGCGGACGGTTATGTCCTGCAAATCACAGCCCTTCGCCGGTTGGTACGGCCACTGCGTCTATCTTGCCGCTCCGCCCTCAAACAACCTGATTGGTTTTTGACGGCTCCTTCTCCACAATACAAAACGGTTTTTCCAGAGCGTGTTTGATCCAATCGGTTCAGACACGCTCTAAAAGTATCTGCAAAAGCTTCTGCAGCACCGCTCCTATCCTCCAGTTGACTTCAGTATCCCAGTCTGATAAAATTACTTTATGCTACATGGTTTTTCGGCAGAATAATAAAGGGGGTACCTTTCATGAAAGGATTCGAGCAATGGCTGATCCAATATATGGGCAGCACCGCCCACCTGATCATCCCGGTTTACCAGAGAAACTACGATTGGAAAATAGATCAGTGCCATCAATTATATGACGACCTGGTTTCGGTTTCACGGAAGGAACTTAGCAGCCACTTTTTTGGAAGTATCGTTTCTGTAAGCGACCCCGACGGAAAAATGATGGATTATCTGATTATAGATGGCCAGCAGCGCCTTACCACCGTATCTCTTCTGCTGCTCGCAATGCACCGCCTGCTGGAAGACGGAAAGATACAGGCAGAGCAAAAAAACCTGGCGTCCATGCTTCTCAAAAAATACCTAATCGATGAATTTGAAAGTGACAGTCAGAAAATCAAGTTAAAACCCATCAAAGAGGATCAAAAGGCTTTCCTTACCCTATTTGAAGCAGACGCTGAACCAATTGCAGATTCAAATCTTACCATAAACTACAATTACTTTTATGACCGCATACAACGTCAGGAAATTTCAATTGACGCCCTTTATCAAGCAATCTGTAAGTTACAGATCATTAATATCACCTTAAACCACGAGGATGATCCTCAACTAATTTTTGAAAGCCTGAACTCAACCGGTCTGGCTCTGAGCGAGGGGGATAAAATCCGCAATTATATTTTAATGGGACTGTCCCTCCATGAACAGGATACTTACTACACTAAATATTGGAATGAGATAGAAAAGTATACTGATTATGACGTCAGTTCTTTTATCAGGGACTATCTGAGCGTTAAGCAGCAGATGATACCCAATCTAAAAAATATTTACTCCAGCTTCAAAAGTTACCGGCAGAATGCTGAACGGCATGGGCAAACCACAGAAGACATTTTGAAAGAGATGCTTGCCTATGCCAAACGATATCATCAATTGATCCGGCCCGATATTACTTCTGCAAATTCCAGCGAGCTCAACTGGTGTATTTACCGGTTATACCGTCTTAAAACAACGGTTACCCGCCCCTTCTTTCTGGAGGTATTCAGGCTGAGAGAAGAAGGTGAACTAGAGGAAACAGATGTACTGAAAATTTTCCGTCAAACTGAAATCTACCTTTTCCGCAGGACCATCTGTGACCTTCCCACCAATGCGCTCAACAAAATTTTTCTGTTTCTGCACCGCGACATCATAAACCTGGATGGAACAACAGAATATTACTATGAAAAACTAATTTATGCGCTAAGCAGCAAACGGGAGTCCGGTCGGTTCCCTACAAATGAAGAATTTCGCACAGCCCTTTCTCAAAAAAACGTCTACTTGATGCGGGGAGAAAACAAAAAGTACCTCTTTGAACGCTTAGAAAACGGTGAACTGAAAGACGGCGCTATTGGAGTCTGGAACAAGCTGGACAACGGCAGCTTATCCATTGAGCATATCATGCCACAGACGCTGACACGTGGATGGATGGAAGATTTGGGCGAGGAGTATGACCGTATTTCTGAGCAGTGGCTGCACAGACTGGCAAATTTAACGCTGACCGGTTATAATTCCGAATATCAAAACTATCGTTTTCAAGAAAAAAAATGGATGACAGGCGGTTTTGAGGAGGGCGGCCTCCATATCAACCGCTGGATTAAAATGCAACAAAAGTGGACGGAAGCCGAACTGGAACAGCGGGATCTGATGCTGCAGGCTGAGGCACTAAAGCTGTGGCCAAAACCGGAAACCGCTTATTGTCCCCCACAGCGGCAAATGGACCGCGTCACATTGGAGGAAGAGGAGCCGCTGACCGGAAAAACAGTTGCCCGCTATATCTTCCGCGGGATGGAGCAGCCTGTAAACAGTTGGGTCGAGATGTATCAGCAGGTATTAATGCAGTTGCATGAGCATGATAAATCCATTTTAACCCGTCTGGCCGTAAGCCAAGACCCCAATGAAGATATGTCCCTGCACTTTTCCACACAGCCGGACAAGTTCAGCGCCTGCCGCAAAATTGACGAACGTATTTATGTTTTAACCGGCACCGATACGCAATCAAAAGTGAATATGCTGAAAAAACTTTTACCCCTCTTTGGCGAGGAACCAAGCCAGCTTATCTTCTGCCTGGAAGAAGGTGGGCGGACAGACGAAGGGGCGGAAGGCCTGCACGCCCTCCGCAAAAAATATTGGCAGTATGCCATACCGGCCATTCGTGAGGCCACCGGAACATTTACATACTGTGGAAATACCGTAAGCAATGAGGTATCCGGTTTGACTGCAATGACTGGCGTACGTCCAGTATGCGTTGCAAACCTAGAATCCGCCATGGTGAAAATTTATATCGACATGGGGGACAGGCAGAAAAATAAGGACTTATTCGACCGTCTCTTTGCCCATAAGGCAGAAGTGGAAGCGGCTTATGGCGGCGCGTTGACCTGGAACAAATCAGAGGAAACCAGGGCATCCCAAATTACGGACAAACGAAAGGATATCGGTATCAGCACAGAAGAAAATTGGCCGTTGATCGCGCGGTTTCATGCTGTCCAGATGGGGAAACTGCTCCTGGCAGTACAAACCTATTTAACAGAATAACTTGAATCAAAAAACTACCTTGCGCCTGGAAACGATTGGCCTCAGGCAGCGTTTTACTTTAAAAAACCAGTTTATCCTCCGAAAGGTATTTGGGGGTTACCGCACGGTACATACAATCCGGTTCCTGTATCATATCCATTTTTCTTTGATCCCACCCTATCCGAAAACGGCAAGTAAACGCGCAAAAAGCAGCGGTGACCTGTAAAAACGAGGTCACCGCTGCTTTTCTATACAGTCTCTAAGTTCTATCTTGCGCAGTCCTATACTGCAGGATGCCATTGCTTATCTCTTCCACTGGCAACAGGACCCACGCCGGTTCAGGATTTCAGCCTGCAATTATTGCCACAGCCGCACAACAAAAATAACACGCTTTGCAGTTTCGTTGAACAAGACGCCGCTCTCCTCATAACGGCTGACGGTACATCCTGCCTTTTCCAACGTATCCAATAGGGTCTCAAGCTGCGCCAGATTGTTTTCTACGACATAATAAGCAAAGCTGGCATCCCGTTGCTGTTCCTGCCCTATCTCGGGCAGCTCGCTGCCGCCCTCAACCAGATAACAGCCGGCAAAACTCTCCCCCTCCATCACCTCGGAAATAAACGCCCCAATCTGTGGTTGTTCTCCGCCGGCGTCAGCGCTTTCTTCGCCGTAATCCAATATCGACTCTATCGTCCTTGGGCTACCTTCATTCATCCCGGCTTCTTCTGTCAGCGCTCTGCCAGCTACTGCCGGCGGGGCCTCAATCGAATGCCCTTGCGGCGCCGCACTTTTTGCCATTGCCGTCTCATTGCCGGCAGCAGCAGATGGCATCTCCGCACCCGTTTCACCTGCAGATGGTGGTATAGCTGCAGGCGCAGCCATATCGCTTGCCGTAACATTGGAAGCGCCTCCAGCGTCCAAACTGCCGCCGCTGGTCAAACCAAAACTGAACGTATTCATCAGATCGCCCAGCGCACCAGACAACACCAGGGCCACGCAGGCGGCTGCTGCGGCAAGCATGGCAGCCACCGGCATATGGCGGCTCGGACGATGGGTCTGAATCACCGTGCTGCGTGTTTCCTTTTGAATGCCAGACATAATCTGTTCATGCAATCCATCCGGAAGCGCCGGGGTCTCGCCCAACAAACCGGCCACAAAACGCAGATCGGCAAGATAGGCCGCGCACGCGGGGCAGCCATCCAAATGTCGGTCAAGTTGCTGCTGCTCTTCCACAGTCAGCGTACGGTCGAGGGATTCCTCACACAGCTGCATTATTTTTTCACATTCAGCCATTCTCCTGCCTCCTCTCTTGTTCTTTGGACGCAGAGGGCAGCGAAATGTTCCCCCGTTTGATTAAAATACTTCGTAATTTTCTGCGGGCGCGAGCAAGACGGGATTTGACCGTTCCTTCTTCCAACGAAAGCAGCTTTCCAACCTCCTGATAACTCAGCCCGGAAACGTCGCGAAGCAGAATAACCTGCCGGTGCTCTTCGGTCAGCTGTCCAAGAGCCGTTTGCAACTCGTTTGAAAGCTCTCTTCCCTCCAACGCCGCCTCAGGAGAATAAGCAACGCGGGTATCAGGGAGCGGAAGTTCCGTTCCCTCTTCATCGGCCAGCGGCACCGTTTGAAACGCCTTTTTCCGAGAAAAGTCAATGCAAATATTCATTGTAATGCGATACAGCCATGTCGAAACGGTACTCTCTCCACGAAAACTGTTCAGCGAACGCCATGCCCGCAGAAAGACCTCCTGTGTGAGGTCGGCGGCATCGGCTTCAGAACCGGTCGAGCGCAGTGCCAACGCATAAATTCTTCGTTCATATGCTGTAACAATCTGTTCAAAAGCAGCGGTCTCGCCCTTTTTTGCGCGCTGCATCCATATCTTTTCTTCTGTCACTGCCCCACCTCCTTTTCTATCATGATTTTATTCCGCAAACGTCTGAAAACCGCCCCGGCAGGCTACCCTCTGTCAACAGCAGCTTTCAGCTCCTCTGCCAGCATGTATAGCTCGGATAGGCTGGACAGCTGTGATACACGTATTTTATAAGATTTCAGCCCGGGTACCCCCTTCAAGTACCAGTTAACATGCCTGCGCGCTTCCAGCAGTGCAATATGCTCCCCCTTATCGGCAGCCGCCAGCTCAATCTGGCGCACCGCGGTATCCATTCGCTCGGAAAATGGAGGACGTTCGGGAAGTGCTCCGGTCGCCAGCAGCATATTCGTACGTGAGAAA
>CANPPM010000063.1 GCA_947575935.1 uncultured Butyricicoccus sp.
CAGAATGCCGCGGTCACGCTGGCCGCACCCGTACTGCTGGCTTTTAACGCGGTAAATAACCTGTTCGGCGTAGGGACCTCCAGTATGATGAGCCGCTCGCTGGGACAAAAAGAATATGAAACCGTACGGCGGAGCTCCGCCTTTGGTTTTTATTGCGCGTTGATCAGCGGCCTCCTGTTCTCAGCCGCCTTCACCGCGTTTCGGGGGCCGCTCCTGTCGATACTAGGCGCGGACAACGTAACGCGCGCGGCAACCAGCGAATACCTGAAATGGACGGTGACCTGCGGCGCAGCCCCTGCTATCCTGAATGTGGTCCTCGCCTACCTGGTACGCGCAGAGGGGGCCTCGCTGCACGCCAGCGTCGGGACGATGAGCGGCTGTCTCCTGAATATTGTACTTGACCCCATCTTTATCCTGCCTTGGGGGCTGAACCTGGGGGCCGCAGGCGCAGGGCTTGCGACCTTCCTCTCCAACTGTTTCGCATGTTTATACTTTTTTGTATTGTTATTCGTCAAACGGAAAAGCACCTACGTCTGCATCCGTCCGGCAATGTCGCGGGCCAAGCCTGCAATTGTCGCCGGCATCTGTGGGGTAGGGATCCCGTCCTCCATTCAAAACCTGCTGAACGTGACCAGCATGACCGTGCTGAATAATTTTACCTCGGTCTACGGGTCGGACGCCGTCGCGGCAATGGGCATTTCACAGAAGATCAATATGGTACCGCTGTATATCGCATTGGGCATCTCACAGGGGATCATGCCCCTGGTCAGCTACTGCTACGGCAGCGGCAATATCAAGCGCATGAAAAGCGCGCTGTTCTTCTCGGTACGGATCGCTATTTCCTTCATGGTTGTAGCTGCGGCCGGCTACTATTTCGGGGCAGGCGGCCTGATCCGTCTGTTTATGCAGAACGAAGACATTATCGCCTATGGCGGCAAATTCCTGCATGGCATGTGCCTGGCGCTGCCCTTCCTGTGCATGGACTTTTTGGCGGTTGGCGTTTTCCAGGCATGCGGCATGGGCAGCAAAGCGCTGGTCTTTGCCATTCTGCGCAAAATCGTATTGGAAATCCCGGCCCTGTACCTGCTGAACCGAATTTGGCCGCTGTACGGCCTGGCGTACGCACAGACCACAGCCGAAGTCGTGCTTTGCTTTGCGGCGCTGTCGGTGCTGTTCCGGCTGTTCCGCAGGCTGGAGGCCCGATCGGAAAGCTCTTGAAAAGTTTACAATTTTGTGACAGTTCCCCGCTCGGGCTGTGCTATAATGATCCTATTCAAATACAGGGCGGAAAGCCGAATCAGGAGTATGGAAAATGGAACTGAATCGAAAAAACCTGCACACGATCCTTTGGCTGATCGTGTTCGGCGTGGTGTTTTATGCCGCTGTGCAGCGCCTTGACCTCAGTGAACTGCTCGTTGTGGTCAAACCCTTCCTGCTGGGCGCCGGCATCGCATTTGTCCTAAACGTACCGATGCGGGCCATCGAGCGCAGGCTTGCGGCGCTGCCCAGAAAACGGCGTCTTCCGCCAGTACTGCTGCGGACGGCCAGCCTGCTGCTTACCATCGCGCTGTTTACCGGCGTAGTGCTGATCGTCTGCCTGACGATCCTGCCTGAAATCGGACGCTCTGCACGGACGCTGGGCGGTTACCTGTCCGATTTTTATAACCAGCTAGTCCCCTACATCGACGAGCTGACCGCGCTTTCCCCCGAGCTGTCCGATCTCAGCAAGACCTGGGAAAATATCGACTGGGCCGAAACCGTGCGCCAAATCTCAGCCTTCCTCTGGAATTTCCTGTGGAACGGCGGGCTGATTGACAATACGTTTGGGGCTGCGGCCACACTGGTTTCCGCACTGGCCAACTTCTTCATCGGCCTGATTTTCGCGGTTTATCTGCTGCTGATGAAGGAGACCCTTTCCCGGCAGCTCCGGCGGCTGGGCTACGCCTACCTGCCCGAACGCCTGACCGACAATATTGTCGAAATATGCCGGATGGCAAACGACACCTTCTCCCACTTTCTGTCCGGACAATGTGTCGAGGCGGTGATCTTGGGGATCCTGTTCTTTCTCGTAATGACGTTTGGCCGCTTCCCCTATGCGCTGATGATTTCAGCCCTCATTGCAGTCACCGCACTTATTCCCCTGTTCGGCGCGTTCATCGGCTGTATCGTCGGGGCTTTCCTCATCTTGATTGTCTCACCGGTAAAGGCGGTCTGGTTTTTGATCATTTTCCTGATCCTCCAGCAATTAGAGGGGAACCTGATCTATCCGCGCGTGGTAGGTAGTTCGGTCGGGCTGCCGTCCATCTGGGTGCTGGCCGCAGTCACCATCGGCGCAAGTACAATGGGGGTTGCGGGCATGTTTATTGCGATTCCGGCCTTCTCCGTGGTTTACCAGGTGCTGCGCAGGGACACCGCCAAGCGGGTACAGAGCAAGGGCATCCGCCCATCCAAGCTAAAATGAACGGCAGTTTGTGTATGAAATGTTAATTCTGAAAATTTGCTCTTGATTTTTCCGCGAAATCGCGCTATGATAATCCTGTTAGCACTCGATGCATCAGAGTGCTAACAGGACTTTTATTTGCCTGCCTGTGCAGCGGGGAAACCGTCCCTTGGACAGCGCCCAGGCGTTTTACCGGAAACGGTGCGCCGCCTCCCCCCTCCTGGAACTAGGCCAGGCGAGAAACTTCGTTCATCATTTGAAGCGTCTGCCCAAACCCCCGGCATAGGCGGCCTGCGAAATTCCAGCCCGCCGCCGGCTGCAGACCATCCGGAGCCGGACGGTCTGCAGGCAGTCCCAAAATATATAAGAGGTGTTTTTTATGGAAAAGAAACAGTTTCAGGCCGAATCCAAGCGGCTGCTTGACCTGATGATCAACTCGATCTACACACATAAAGAGATCTTTCTGCGTGAGCTGATTTCAAATGCCAGCGACGCAACCGACAAGCTTTATTACAACGCCATGCAGGAGGGACGTACCGGCATTACCCGCGACAGCCTCCCGATCACCCTGGCCGTGGACAAAGACGCACGGACATTATCCATCACCGACCTTGGCTGCGGTATGACCGAGCTTGAGCTGGAAGAAAACCTTGGCACGATCGCGCGCTCGGGCTCGCTGGAATTCAAGCGCCAGATGGAGCGGCAGGAGGATGTCGATATTATCGGCCAGTTTGGCGTCGGCTTCTATGCCGCCTTTATGGTCGCAAAAGAGGTGACGGTCGTCACACGCGCGGACGGCGCCGCTTCTGCCTGGCGCTGGGTCTCCAACGGCGCAGACGGCTACACCATCGAACCGTGCGAAAAGGCCGAAAACGGCACTGTGATTACCCTGACGCTCAAAGACAATACCGAAAACGATTCCTATGACGAGTTCCTTGACGGCTGGCGCATCCAGGGCATCGTCAAAAAATATTCGGATTATATCCGTTATCCCATCCGGATGGAAATGACCCATTCGCGCATCAAGGAGGGCTCGCCCGAGGACAAGCCTGAATATGAGGATTACACCGAGCTCGAAACCCTGAATTCGATGATCCCCATTTGGAAAAAATCCAAGTCCGAGCTGACCGACGATGACTATAACCAGTTTTATAAAACCAAATTTTCCGACTTTGAGGATCCCCTCCGTCACATCCACACCAGCACAGAGGGCGCGGCCACCTATCATGCCATGCTGTTCATTCCGGGCCGCGCACCCTACAACTATTACAGCAAAGACTACGAAAAGGGCCTGCAGCTGTATTCCAACGGCGTCCTGATCATGGACAAATGCGCCGATCTGCTGCCCGATCATTTCTCGTTTGTGCGCGGCCTGGTCGACAGCGCCGACCTTTCGCTGAATATTTCTCGCGAAATGCTCCAGCATGACCGGCATCTCAAACTCATTGCCCAAAGCCTTGAGAAAAAAATCAAAAACGAATTGCTTTCCATGCAGAAGAACGACCGCGAACGGTATGAAAAATTCTTCACCGCCTTCGGCCCGCAGCTGAAATTTGGCGCATATATGGATTATGGCATGCATAAAGAGCTGCTTGAAGATCTGCTGCTGTACCACTCCGACAAGGAGGACAAGCTGGTTACGCTGGCCGAATACGCCGAAAAAATGCCGGAGGAGCAGAGGCATATCTACTACGCCTGCGGTGAAACGGTTGAGAAATGCCGTCTGCTGCCCGCCATGGAACTGCTGCGCGACAAAGGCTATGATGTACTGTGCATGACCGACAATGTCGACGAGTTTACCATCCGCATGATGAGCAAGTACCAGGAAAAGTCCTTTAAGTCAATCGCCGACGGGGACCTCGGCCTGGAGACCGAAGAAGAAAAGGAAGAAATAAAAAAACTTGCCGAGGAACATGCAGCCGTTTTGACCGCGGTCAAGGACGCGCTTGGTGAAAAAGTCGCCAAGGTCCAGCTGACCGGGCGTCTTAAGAGCCACCCCTGCTGCCTGTCTACCGAGGGCGGGATGTCGCTTGAGATGGAAAAGGTGCTGAACCAACAAGCAATGGGCAGCGAACAGAATTTCCATGCCGAACGCGTACTCGAGCTGAACGGCGCGCACCCGATCTTTTCCAAGCTGTGTGCACTGGCCGGGACAGATCCCGATAGGCTGGGCAAGCTCTCCTCCGTGCTGTACAACCAAGCGCTGCTCATCGAGGGCATGCCAATCGACAACCCGGTCGAGTACGCAAATGCGGTTTGCAGCCTGCTGACCGACTGAGTATCCGGCTGCGGATGAAAAGAGGTGCTTTAAATGCCCGGGAAACTTCTTTGGATCATCAATCCTCTCGCGGGCAAGGCTGCAATCGGGCAACACGCGCTGGCCTGTATTGATCTCTTTGTACAGGCCGGCTGGGATGTGACCGTATACACCACCCAGCGCTGCGGGGACGCCCGCAGCGCTGCACGGGAACGGGCGCCGTCGTTCGACCGCATTGTCTGCTCAGGCGGCGATGGCACGCTGGGGGAAGTCGTATCCGGGCTGATGGATGCCGGCGTGTCCATCCCACTGGGCTATATCCCCGCCGGGACGACCAACGATTTTGCTGCATCTCTGGGGCTCCCCAAAGTCCCGGTACAGGCAGCGGCCATTGCGTCAGGCGGGCAAATCGCTGCGCTTGATATCGGCCGGTTTGGCACACAATATTTCACCTATGTCGCGGCCTTTGGCCTGTTCACAGATGTTTCGTATACCACCCCTCAATCCTCTAAAAACCTGCTGGGGCGCGCCGCCTACCTGCTGGAAGGCATCAAGAGCCTGTCACAGATCAAGGAATATCCGCTCCGCATCGAAGCGCCTGGCTTCTCCACGAAAGGGACCTTTATCCTCGGCATGGTCACCAACGCAACATCGGTCGGCGGCTTCAAGGGCCTGCCCCATGTTGCACAGGCACAAATGGATGACGGCCTATTCGAGGTCGTCCTGCTGCGCCGCGCCACCAGCCTGCTTGACCTGCAGGACACGCTGAACCGCTTTGCCAGCGGCAGTGAATCCGACTCTGGCCTTCTCCTTCATTTTAAAGCTCCATGGGTTACTTTTTCCGGCGATATTGAAGCCGCCTGGACGCTTGATGGTGAATTCGGCGGCGCTGTACGCACAGTCAACATTACCAACCTGCATCAGGCGCTCCCGTTCATCATACCGCCGCCAGAAAAAGAGAGCGCCGCACAGCCGCCCAAGCTCCCCTAAAGCTGCAGGCGTGAGCAGGTCTTATTCTTTTCCAGACAGATCAGAAAGCACCGGCATCGGATATCCCGATGCCGGTGCTTTCTATCACACTAGACGACGTTCTGAAGCTGTCGGCTGGACTACCTGCCACGTCTCCCCAGCGCTCTGCAGGACGTCCGTCTTTTGCCACTTGCGAAGCCGCCCCAACGCAAACTGGATACAGGGCCCGGTCAGCAATGCGGAGAAAACGGTCCCGAGCCCCACCGTTCCTCCCAGCAGCAAACCGGTAACGAGCATCAGCAAATCATACAGCATCCGTACAGTTCGGTACTGCAGCCTGCCCGCCCGTTCGTGCAGAAGCAGCGGCACAATGTCGCATGGTATCAGTCCCCAGTCAGACAGCTGCACCAGCGCAACTCCAACGCCGACCAGAAGCGGAGCGGCGCAGATGCAGCAAACCCGCATAACCACCCCGGCACTCTGAAAAAACGGCGCGAGAAGCCACGCATAAAAATTCATCACGGTCCCAATCACAACGCTGCCGATGATGGAACCCGGTCCAATGGCTTTCCGCCGGTACACCAACACGCCCAGCAGTAAAAACAGCTCAAGCGTATAATTCATCGTCCCAACCTGTGTTCCCACACGCCCGGCAATCCCCTGTGCCAGCACATTGAACGGATCCGACCCCAACCCACTGTAGACAAACAGGGTGGAACCCAGGCCAGCCACCAGAAAGCCAATGCAAAGCGCAGGAAGGGCTCGCAGCTGATACCGCATCGGAAGTCCCCCTCTCATCTACCGCCTGGCAGCGCACGGACAGGCGTACGGAAAATATACGGCTGAAGATTTCCGCCATTCTGATCCTTTGGAATACTGATCCCCGCATCAAAATCACGGCCCTGATCCAGATTGATTGCCACCGCAACCGCCGCCGCAGCCTGTTCCTGCGCATCCTGATCAACGGTCATAAACAATTTGCCCTGCGCGAGTGCCTCTGCGCCATCCGCTGTGTTGTCCATCCCCGTAATCGGAACCTGAGACGCATCCAGCCCGGCTTTTTCCATCGCCTCAATCACGCCCAGCGCCATCGCATCATTATTGCAGAGAATGCAGTCATAGTCCAGGTTTTGGGCAAGCAGCCGCTCCATCGCCGCCTCCGCCTGGTCACGATAAAAATTGCACACCTGATACGCCTCTGCTGCGACCGCGAGGAACCCCGCATCATGCAGCGCCTGAACCGCCTGGTCGGTGCGGCTATCCGTATTTTCCAGCCCAGGAACCCCCTGGAACATCAGATAACGGATCTCGGTCCCTTCCCGTCCTGCAAAATAAGCGGCAAGCGCCTCTCCCTGCAGCCTTCCACACTGCGCCTCATCACAGCCGACAAACACCAAACGGTCGTTCAGGACACTCCGGTCTTTGGGGGCGCGATTGATCAGCACAACGCCGCCCTCTCCCGCCGTTTTGGAAATATCCTCTGCCACCTGATCCATTGTCAGATTGACCAGCAGCGTGCCCGCCCCAGCCGCATACGCCTCATGCATTTGCCTGATCTGGGTATCCGCATCACCCTCTGCGGTATAATACAGCACCTCATACCCTTGCGCCGCCGCTTCCGCCTCGACAGCCGCCTTCAGCTCAAGCAGGAACTCATCCTCCTGCGCCAACAGCAGCGCAAGCGGTTTTTTCTCAGCCGGTGTCTCCGAGCAACCGGCTAATATGGTTGCCGCTGCTAGCGCTGCAGCCATAAACCGTACAACAATCCCCTTTTTCATGTCAAAAACCTCCTTTAAACTGTCTCAGCATGTGGTTCTGCTTTACAAGAACAGTATAAAAGAATCGGACGGTATTCGGAATCGCATTTCCTGCGGTTGTCCGAACTCCGTCCGACGGATCTGCGCGCTCTCTGGATAATCCTGCGTTCTGTAATAAAAGCCGCCCGTTCCCTATCAATCCGCTGTTTTTCAATCCTTTCCTGTGCGGAATTCCCGATATTCGATGGGCGACATCCCAATATATTTGGTAAACAGACGGGAAAAGTAATTCCCATCCTCAAATCCAACTCCTGCCGCAATGCGCTGTACGGTATCCTGCGTATTGACCAGCCGCATCTGCGCCTCCCCAATACGCCGCCGCAGAATGTACTGCTTGGGAGAATAGCCCGTCTGCTGCTTAAAAATATGGGACAGATGGTAAGGGCTGATAAAAAATTGCCTGCCCAGTTGATCTACCGACAAATTCTCCGCAAAGTGGGCGTCTATATATCGTTCCACCCTCGCACATGTCGTTTCCGTATCATGTAGGCTGAAGCTATCCCGGCTGTCTGTCATACGCCGGATCAGCTGCAGCGACGCCAGCATCAGGCTTTGACAAAGGGGCTGATAATACGCCTCCCGCTCCGCCAAGTGCCGCTCGATCTGATGAAACAGCTGGGCCAAGTCGGCAAATTGCTCCGGTTGATAGAACACCGGGCTAATCCCTGGCCTGATCAATTGCCCGGGCGCAAGTCCCGGCAGCGCAAGGCGGCTGACGCCAATACACAGTGTATGGTATTGCTCATCGGTCTGCGGCACTTCATCGTGCAGTACGCCTGCATTGCTCACCACGACATCCCCCGCGGCGATCTGATGCCGGTGCAGCCCGACCGCATACCGTCCATGCCCTTTCAGAACCAGGAGAATTTCCGCAGTATCGTCATGCGCGTGCATCATCATACGGAATTTTCCGTCGGTCCAATCGGCATAACTGACATAGGCTAAATAGGGCTGATCCGGCGGAAGGCCACGGATTTCCTCCTCTGAAAATACAAACCGCTGACGATTGGAAATTGTCTTTGACATAGCAGCGCCCCCCCTTCGTATACAGTTCCGCAGGAAAATGAAGACGCCTGATGAGATCACGCTTTGCCGCGGATAGGAACGCAAAAAAGTCCAGACCAACCATCCAGGGAATCTAAAACACTTTTTGCGCGCTGCCCGCCAAATCCCAACCTGATTTGCAAATCTTCTGCAAAGCGGCTCCCACGGGACCGATACCAATACAGCGCCCCGAAAAAACAATCCTTTTTCAGGGCGCTGCAATCTTTTTAAAAACCCACGGGGCGCCGGAAGGCGCCCCGCAAAAATCATCTGATTGTTTTACTTGAGGTTAAACCAAGCGTCACGACCCAGATACTGCGCGACATCCCCCAGCTCCTCCTCAATGCGGAGCAGCTGATTGTACTTCGCGACACGGTCGGTACGGCTGGGCGCGCCGGTCTTGATCTGGCCCGCATTCAGCGCAACCGCCAGGTCCGCAATGGTCGCATCCTCAGTCTCACCGGAACGGTGCGAAACAACCGCAGTATACCCCGCACGGTTCGCCATCTGAATCGCATCCAGCGTCTCGGTCAGCGAACCAATCTGGTTGACCTTGATCAGGATGGAGTTTGCAACGCCCAGGTCAATGCCCTTCTTCAGACGAGTGACATTGGTAACAAACAGGTCGTCGCCGACCAGCTGGATCTTATCGCCCAGCGCCTTGGTCAGCATATCCCAGCCTTCCCAATCTTCCTCAGCCATACCGTCCTCGAGGGAGATGATCGGGTATTTCTCAACAAAGCCCTTCCACATTTTAACCAGCTGCTGCTGAGTCATCTTCTTGCCAGACTTGGGCTGAACATAGCACTTCTCATTGTCATCCCACCACTCGGAAGAAGCCGCGTCAATAGCAATCATGAAATCCTCGCCGGGCTTATAGCCAGCTTCCTCAATCGCCTGCACGATTACCTTAAGCGCATCTTCATCCTTCTTCAGGTTGGGGGCATAACCGCCCTCATCACCAACGCCTGCAGCCGGGGTCCCATTCTCCTTCAGGGTCTTCTTCAGCGTATGGAAAACCTCTGCACAGCGGCGCAGCGCCTCCTTAAAGGAAGGAGCGGAAACCGGCATAATCATGAATTCCTGAATCTCAACGTTATTGGTTGCATGCGCGCCGCCGTTGAGGATATTCATCATCGGCACAGGCAGGGTCTTTGCATTGCAGCCGCCGATGTAGTTGTAAAGCGGCATCCCCAGCGCCTCTGCAGCAGCCTTTGCACAGGCAAGCGAAACGCCCAAGATCGCGTTCGCACCCAGCTCCGTCTTATTCGGGGTACCGTCCAGCGCGATCATCGCCTTATCAATCGCCTGCTGATCCAGCACGTTCATGCCGATGATCGCTTCTGCAATCTTGTCGTTCACCGAAGCAACCGCCTTGGTTACGCCCTTGCCCAGATAACGGTCCTTATCGCCGTCCCGCAGCTCGCAGGCCTCGAAAATGCCGGTGGAAGCGCCGGACGGAACAGCCGCACGGCCCATGTACGCGCCAGTGTCCCCCTCGACATAAACATCGACCTCAACAGTCGGATTGCCGCGCGAATCCATAATCTCGCGGCCGATCACATCGACGATCTCAATATAACCCTTCATTTAAAATGCATCTCCTTTTTTCATTTGTTGGAGCCTGTATCTGCAGGCATCGACGGCAGATAGACGCAGAGCGCCGCAAAAAGCCAGCGCTCTAACGGCAAAACCGCACAGCCGCCGCCATGCCTGTAAAACAGGCTCTTATGGTGGACACGGCGCCCTGCCTTACCGGGGCGCCGTGGCTTCCAACAAAGCAGCCGGTCAGCGAACCAGCAGGGAACGGCCTGTCATCTCGGCAGGCTGGTCAAGGCCCAGCAGGTCGAGCATAGTCGGCGCCAGATCTGCCAGCACGCCGCCCTCAGAAAGCGCCTTGACATCCTGCCGGCCAACCAGGATCAGCGGCACCGGATTGGTCGAATGCGCAGTAAACGGCGACTTCCCATCCTCTTCGAGCATTTGGTCGGCGTTGCCGTGGTCCGCCGTCACCAGCGCGCAGCCGCCCTGCGCCGCAATGGCATCCAGCACCCTGCCTAAACAGGTATCAACCGCTTCCACCGCCTGTACCGCCGAATCAAAAACGCCGGTATGGCCAACCATATCACAGTTTGCAAAGTTCAGGATGACCACATCGTAACATCCGCTCTCAATGCGCTTAACCACTTCATCCGTCACTTCATAGGCCGACATCTCCGGCTTGAGGTCATAGGTCGCGACCGATGGGCTCTTAATCAGCGAGCGCTCCTCATTTTTATACTCGGTCTCCACGCCGCCGTTAAAGAAGAAGGTCACATGGGCATACTTCTCCGTTTCGGCAATCCGAAGTTGGGTCAGGCCCTTTTCTGCAATATACTCGCCAAAGGTATTGGCCAGCGACTGCGGCTTGAAGGCAACCAGCACCTTGGGCATGGTCGCGTCGTACTGGGTCATGCAGATATAATCAACCTCCAGCGCGCCCTTTGGACGATGGAAGCCGTCAAAATCCGGATCAACAATTGCCCGAGTAATTTCCCGTGCACGGTCGGGGCGGAAATTGGCAAAAATGATCGAATCGGACGTCTGAATCTCCGCGCCTTCGGTTGTAATGACCGGCACGATGAACTCATCCGTTACTTCCTCATCATAGGACGCCTGGATCGCGGCAATTGCATTGTCGCTGTGCTTTCCAACGCCGTTGACCATCGCGTTATAAGCGACCTCCAGCCGCTCCCAACGCTTGTCACGGTCCATCGCGTAATAACGGCCGCTGACGGTCGCAATACAGCCAATGCCAATCTCATCAATCTTATCCTGGATCCGCTGTACATAGGTAATGCCAGAGGTCGGGGGGGTATCGCGGCCATCCATAAAGCAGTGTACGCAGACCTTCCACAGCCCATGGCGCTTGGCAAGATCCAGCAGCGCA
>CANPPM010000064.1 GCA_947575935.1 uncultured Butyricicoccus sp.
TGTATATGAAAGTGCTGGAAAGGGAATCCAAGGGGTAGAGTTGCCCCCTCCCCGGCAAAGGGGCAACAGGGGGCGATAAAAGGGATTGGATTGGTTGGGAAGACATTTTTTAGCATGACATGGTAAATTTAAAATAACTCCATTGCTAAATATGCCTTATCCAAGTCGTCCTGTGCAATACCCAAGTACCGGCGCGTTACCTCATAACTGCTATGATTGTAAATATCCATGATCACGACAGGAGAGACCGCCTTGCTCGTCCAAGCGTGATAGCCCCATGTTTTGCGCAGGCTGTGGCAGGCGATTTTGCCCGCAATTTCGACAGCAATCGCCGCTGTATGGATAATTCTCCATGCCTGTACGCGGGAAATTGCCCGCCCGTCCTTTCTGTTGTTTACGAAAATAAATGCGCCGCGTCTGTGCGGAAAATACAGGGTTAAAGCAGCGACTGCCTGTTTGTTCAGTGCGATCGTTTTGTTTTTCCCTGTCTTTTTTTCGGTCAATGTGACATGCAGCCGGAATGTTTTTCGCGTTTCGTCGTAGACGTCGGACCACTTGAGACGAAGCAAATCACTGATGCGCAGCGCGGAGCAGGTTCCCAGGACGACCAGCGCATGGTTGCGCAGCTGGCCTCGTTCTAAAAAGTAATTTGCAAGTGCTTTGAGCTGTTTCTTGTCACGAATCGGTTCTGTCGCTGCCATAATGTGGATAGCCCCCTTGTATGTAGTATTTTCTAAGTATACCGCATACAAGGGGGCTTTGGTAACATTTTATGAAGACAGTTAAAGTTTTTTTATCTTTTTTGTCGCTATGTGCCGATATAAGCAGGCTGGCAAAAATTTGTTTTGGAAATCTGACGAAAAGACTTGCATTTGCTCCTATATAGTGGTAGACTGATGAAAAAGAATTCATAGTTGGTTACATCCGCTTGGCGGACGGCTGGAAGAGAGGAGGAACCCTGCAGTGTATCCAAGGCAGCGCTATCGTGGGTGGGGTCAGGTTGAACGGCCCATGCCGCTCAGAAATGAAAATGATCCGGGCGCTTATGTGGAACAAAAAAGTATAAAGCAGTTTTTAGAAGGCTGCCGCCAGCGGGGGACTTCAGAGCTTACGGTATCCCGATACGGCAAACAGCTGGAGGCGCTTTATGCGTATCTGCCAAATGATAAAGCGATCCGCTATGGCACGTTGGAAAAATGGCGCGAGTCGCTTATTGAAAGCGGGTATGTAAGCGGGACTGTTAATTCATATTTATCGGTTGCGAATATGTATTTGGACTTCATTGGGCGTCGGGAATACCAGATGTCCGAGCGGTTGGAGCAGACGCCGGAAGTACAGCCGGAACTCAGCCGGGCGGAATATTTACAGCTGCTGCAAGCAGCACGGAAGCTGGGGAAAGAGCGGGATTATCTGATGATCAAGCTGTTTGGGACGGTCGAGTTGAGTGTTCGGGAACTTCCTAAACTGACAGTGGAGGCGGTCAAAGCCGGAAAGCTGATCATTGATATGAACCGATCGAAACGGATTGTGCGCCTGCCGGAGGTTCTGCAAAAGGAGCTTCTGGAGTTTGCGGAAAGGAAGGGCTATGCATCCGGTCCGGTTTTTCAGACACGGGACGGAAGGCCGATGAATCGCGCGTATATCACCAGGATGATCCGTGCGATTTGTCCGGCGGCGGGCGTTGCAGAGGATAAGGGAAGCACCCGCTGCCTGCAGAAGCTCTATCGATCCACACGCGCGGGATTGGAAAGCAATATCAGCCTTTTGATCGACCAGGCGCACGAAAGGCTATTGGAGCAGGAACAGCTGAAAATCGGCTGGGCCGAAGTGCAATAATATGACAGAGGGAGACGAGATATGAAAGGTATCATTCTGGCAGGAGGAAGCGGTACGCGGTTGTATCCATTGACTATGGTGACATCCAAGCAGCTGCTCCCGATTTACGATAAACCAATGATTTTTTATCCATTGTCAACCTTGATGCTGGCAGGGATTCGGGATATCCTGATTATTTCTACGCCGCAAGACCTTTCGAACTTTGAGCGCCTGCTCGGCGACGGCAGCCATTATGGGGTGCATTTGTCCTATAAAGCGCAGCCCTCGCCGGATGGACTGGCACAGGCGTTTATCTTGGGCGAGGAGTTCATTGATGGGGATCGCTGCGCCATGATCTTGGGAGATAATATTTTCCATGGCGCAGGGTTTACAAGCTACTTGCGTGAGGCGGCGGAACGGGAAACCGGTGCGACTGTATTCGGATATTATGTAGAGGATCCGGAACGGTTTGGCGTAGTGGAGATGGATAGCGCGGGGAATGCCGTATCGCTTGAGGAAAAGCCGGCTTGCCCGAAATCCCATTATGCAGTTACCGGATTGTACTTCTATGACCGCAAAGTATGTGAATATGTAAAAAGGCTGCGTCCTTCGCCTCGAGGTGAACTGGAAATTACAGATTTAAACCGGATTTACTTAGAGCAGGGGACATTGAATGTGATTCCGCTGGGGAGAGGGTTTGCATGGCTGGATGCCGGTACGGTAGCTTCGATGGGCGAGGCGACGGATTTTGTCCGGGTTATGGAAAACCGGACGGGGGTTAAGATTGCGATTTTGGAAGAGATTGCTTACCGTAACCATTGGATTGATGTTCAAATGTTGAAAGAAGCGGCGGAAATCTATGGAAACTCGCCCTATGGGCTTCATTTGTGGAATGTAGTAAAGGGGAAAATCCAATGAAAATATTGATTACAGGCGGCGCTGGTTTTATCGGAAGCAATTTCATTTTTTATGAACGGAAAATGCATCCTACATATGAGCTGGTTTGTGTTGACAAGCTCACTTATGCCGGCAGCATGGAGACGCTGGAGAGCCTGCTGGGTGACAGTAAATTTCGGTTTTGCCGGGCAGATATTACCGACCGGCAGGAAATCGAGAAAATTTTTACAACAGAAAGCCCGGATGTTGTGGTAAATTTTGCCGCCGAAAGCCATGTTGACCGTTCTATTGAAAATCCCTCCGTGTTTTTGGAGACAAATACCATCGGGACACAGGTACTGCTTGATGCCTGCTGCAGGCACGGGGTCCGGCGGTTTCACCAGGTATCCACCGACGAGGTCTACGGGGATCTGCCGCTGGATCGCCCGGAGCTGATGTTTACCGAACAAACGCCGCTGCATACTTCAAGCCCCTATTCGGCGTCTAAGGCCGCGGCGGATTTGCTGTGCAATGCATACTACCGTACTTACAAACTGCCGGTGACGATCAGCCGCTGCTCGAATAATTATGGCCCTTATCAGTTCCCGGAAAAGCTGATTCCATTGATGATTTCTCGCGCATTGAAGGACCAGCCGCTGCCGGTTTATGGGCAGGGGCTGAATGTGCGCGATTGGCTGTATGTGGAGGATCACTGCGCTGCCATCGACCGGATCCTGGAAGCGGGAGAGCCCGGCAGGGTCTACAATGTCGGCGGGCATAATGAAATGCGGAATATTGATATTGTAAAGCGGATTCTGGAAGTACTCGGCAAGCCAGAGAATCTGATTACTTATGTGGAGGACCGGAAAGGGCATGACCGGCGCTACGCGATCGACCCGACGCGGATTCACAAAGAGTTGGGGTGGCTTCCTTCCGTCCGCTTTGAGGATGGCATCCGAGGGACGGTCCGTTGGTATCTGGACCACCGTGCTTGGTGGGAGCATATCGAGAGCGGCGCTTATCAGCAGATGAATGAACGCCTTTCCGCCGCTGTCTGCTGATATTGGATTGATGGCGATGCTAAAAAAGATATTTGCAGACGGGTACCGGTACCGATGGCTGCTCGAGCAGCTGGTGGGGCGTGACTTAAAGGTGAAATATAAGCGCTCATATCTCGGATATTTATGGAGCCTGTTGAATCCGCTGATGATGATGGCGATTGTTTCCATTGTCTTTTCAGAGGTTTTTCGCTATGACATTCAGTATTTCCCCGTTTATCTGTTGTGCGGACAGATTATTTTCAGTTTTTTTTCGGAAGCCACGACCATGGCGATGAACTCTATTTTACAAAATGCCGGGCTGCTGAAAAAGGTTGCTGTGCCCAAATATATTTTGCCGCTGTCCAAGCTCTGCTCCAGCGGGGTTAATCTTCTGTGGTCGCTGGCGGCGATTGCCATTATGTTCTGCATACAGCATGTGCCATGGCATGCGACAATGCTGCTTTTCCCGATCCCGCTGCTCCTGCTTTTTCTGCTGAGTTATGGAGTTGGCCTGATGATGGCTGTACTGGCGACCCAGTTTCGGGATATGGCGTATCTGTATGGCGTTCTCATGCAGGCGCTGATGTATATGACCCCCATTTTCTATCCGGTAGAGGCATTGCCGCCTGAAGCGCTGGCGATTATCCGGTTTAATCCCCTGTTTCATCTGGTCACGTATTTTCGGAAAGTGGTTCTCTATGGAAGGATTCCGGACGTTAGGGAGCATATTGTGTGCATTGCGTTTGCAGTTGGCTTTTATGTGATGGGGCGGACCATCTTTCAGGCGCATCAAAAGAATTTTGTGCTTTATATTTAAGGATTCAAAATGGATATTATTGAAGTGAAGGATGTCAGCATGCGTTTCAATCTTGCAAATGAGCGGATTGAGAGCCTGAAAGAATATGTTGTTAGGCTGCTGACCGGCAATTTGATGTTCCAGGAATTTTATGCGCTGAACCAGGTATCGTTTTCGGTACAGTCCGGAACTTCTGTGGGGATTCTTGGGACAAACGGTTCGGGTAAGTCCACGCTGCTGAAGGTCATTTCGGGAATTTATGAACCGAGTGCGGGGGAAATACAGGTACATGGTACAATCGCGCCGCTGATTGAGCTGGGCGCGGGGTTCGATCCGGATTTGACCGCCCGTGAAAATGTGTTTCTCAATGGCGCGGTGATGGGCTTTGAACGGGAGTTTGTGCGGTCGAAATACGCTGAAATTGTCGCGTTTTCCGAGCTGGGAAATTTTATGGATGTACCGATTAAAAATTTTTCCTCGGGTATGAGCGCACGGCTGGGCTTTGCCATCGCGACGCTGGTGCATCCGGACATTCTGATAGTAGACGAGGTTCTTGGCGTCGGGGATTCCGCTTTCCAGCAGAAGTGTGAGCAGAAGATGCAGGAGCTGCGCAGCTGCGGGACCACAATGCTGTTTGTTTCGCACTCGATAGAGCAAGTCCGCGCGGTGTGCAGTCACGCGATATGGCTGCGTCGGGGCCGGGTGGAAATGGAGGGGGATGTGGATGACGTATGTGACGCCTATCAAAAATGGTGTGAAACCCATTCAGCTTTCGAATGAATGGACGGATTTGATTACGGTCATTGTATTAAGTTACGGGCCAAGCGATCAATACGAGCATACGCTGCGTTCTGTTTTGGAGCAGGATTATCCCCGGATAGAATTGATTGTATCGGATGACGCTTCGGATACCTTTGACCGCGAAGCGGTATGGGAGTTCCTGAAACAGTATGGCAGGACAAATTTACAGGCGGTGGAAGTCCGAAAGAATGAGACCAACCAGGGGATTCCACGGCACAATAATACGGCGGCACGTTTGGCGCACGGCACATATATTAAGTTCGTGGCGGATGGGGATCGTTTTCTTGCGGCAGATTCCTTGCGGAAGCTTTGGGAATTCGCGCGGCTGCAGGAAGCGGATGTGGTGGCTTCCCCGAGCCTTGTTACGAACGAGGAGCACACCCGTGATTTTTATTTGTTTCCCTCCTGTCGCCGCATCAAAAAGTTGAATACGTCCGGCGACTTGTTCAGTCTTCTAGCGAAGGCAAATCTTTTCAGCGCAGTAGGGATGCTGTACCGTCCTGCATTTTTTCAGCGCGGCGGCTTTGATGAAAATTACCGGTATTTGGAGGACTGGCCTGCATGGCTGAAGATTGCCAGAGTAGGTGGACGGATCCCTTGCTGTGAGGCGCCGGCGATGCGCTATGCCCTTTCGGGGGTCAGCAATGGCGCGGGCAGCGCGTTTGACGCTCCGGCGCTGCGGGATGATATGCTTCGATGCTATGAGACCGAAATTTTTCCATATCGTTCACAACTTTCCCGTTCTGCGGTGCACCGGGCAGAGTATCAGTTTGGGCGGCTGTGCGGAAGGCGGCCCCGTCCGGACGAGCTGTGGTTTGAATGGATGCGTTTGGGAAAGCGGACGATAAAAAAACTTTTTTTCAGGTGATGAGATGAAAAAACCATTATTCTCCGTCGGAATCGTGTCCTACAATCAAAAGGAATATATTTTCGACTGTATCCAGTCCATCCTTCGGCAGAATTATCCGGCGATTGAGTTGGTGATTGCCGATGATCACAGTTATGATTTTGACAAAGAAAAGATTGAGGCGTATATCCGCGAACACCGCCGCCCCAATCTCGTTCGTTATGTCGTTTTTACCAATGCGGAAAACGTTGGGATTGTAAAGAATTGCAACCGGTGTATCCGAGAAATGCGCGGAGAGTACATCAAGACCATTGCTGCGGACGATACCTTTTTGGGCAATGATGTCCTGATGAAAATGCACCGGCAGTTCGAGGACGAAAACAACCAGATTCTCTGCGCCAGGGCGCGGGCGATCCTGCATGACGGAGGGGCAACAGAGGATCTTTATCCTTCTAACTATGATTTTCATATGATAGCGGAGATGTCTGCTGGTGAAATGTATACTTATATGGTTACAAGGCCGTGGTGCCCGGTCTTTGCACCTTGCGTTTTTATGCGCCGGGACTTCTTCTGGCAAATGGGAGGCTATGACGAGCAGTATGTATATACCGAGGATTGGCCGCTATGGGTACGCATGACGCGTGCTGGACACCGGTTGACGTTTGTAGATGAGGTTGTGATTCAGTACCGGTACGGTGGGATCTCAAATCAGAGCAGTTCAGAGTTCAAGATCAACCATTTGCGTGCCCGCCATTATCAGGAGTGTGCGCAGCTTTTAAAAGGTGAGCTGACGTATCTGAAGGAGCATGGTACGCTTGGGCAGATTTTCCGGTGCTGGTATAGTGCGAAAGCCATTGAGATGCGGCGGGAAATGGAGTTTTTTCTAGCGGATGCGACATTTCGGCATAATCTTTGCTTTCGCTTGCGGATGCTGCCGGTACAGTGCTATATCAAGCTGATGACTGCGATTACCTACCATCATCGCTTTTCTGTCAAAAAGGAGTGCGTGCTCCTGCTGGCAGCAGGGCTGTTATTCCAGCAACAAATTCAGGTGTTCCCGTGGGACCACAGCGGAAAGTTTTTGGCGGCTGTTATTTTGATGCTGGCCTGCTGCATTGCGGTAAAGCTGGGGGGAAATCTGCTGCTGACGCTGCTGTCGCTCCGTGCAGGCTACAAAACGAAGCTGAAGGAGAAGTGAGGGAAGCATGAAACCGCTTGTTACCGTGATTGTACTGTGTTATCGGAACTTCCGGTATGTTTATCAGGCGCTAAACTCTGTTTTCGCGCAGGATTACCCCAATATAGAGTTGATTGTTTCAGATGACGGGTCAGCGAACTTTCCGGAACAGAAATTGCGCAAGTACATTGAACAACATAAGAGCGACCGGATTACTTCATGGAGGGTAAACCGCAATGAAACAAATTTAGGGACTGTAAAGCACTTAAATGTTGTCGCCAAAATGGCGAAAGGAGATTACTTTATGAGTTTATCGGCGGATGATATGATCGATCATCCGCAGGTGGTTTCAACGTATGTGCAGAAGCTATCCTCCAGACCGGATGCGGATATCCTGATGGCGCAAATTGCAATGTATGATGAGCGTATGAAGCAGATTCAGTATTATTTTGTGCAGCCGCACATCCGGGAGATCTTGCTGAACCGGCAGAAAACAGATGATTTATACAATGAATTGGTTCAGCATCCATATTTGCCGTCGGTCGGTACATTTTTTGCGCATTCTTTTTTTGAGAAATACGGATATTTTGACGAGCAGTATGATCTGGTTGAGGACTGGTCGCTGCACCTCAAAATTGCACGCCAGCATATCCCAATTGTGTATTCTGACTTTGTGGCCGTACGCCATAGAAGCGGAGGGGTCAGCCATGGCAATAGTGAGGGAACGCGGCGCGTCTATGCGCGGTATCAGAAAGACCTGCAGCGTACCTATCAACAGGAAATCGTTCCATATATGAAGCAAATTGATCCAGATATTCGCGAACGAGTCCGCCACAATCACCGTATGGATCTTGCATGGAGCCGCTGGCATATGAAAGAAGGAAAGAAATCGATCCCGTGGGTGCTTTTTTATCTGTTTTCTTTCCTGGATGTCATCACGCTGCGGTGTTTACCGAGCATCCGGAGCCGGGCGCAGGGAAAACAATGGAATCCACTGCTGGCAGGGCTGGCGCTCAGGCTGCTTTCCGTCTGGCTGTCCAATGTGTTGGCGGGCAGTTGGGCGTCCCTATTCGTGGACGGCAGTCTGTTCCTTTCCGGGATATCGCACCTTTTGATCGGTGCGGGGATTGCGTTCCTCATACTTTACTATATTGCAGCGTTTTTTACCGTTGTGAAGGGCGCCATGCAGTTATATTTTTAGACGTCTGAAATTTAATCTATGGAAAACAAAGGAGAATGATTGCAATGAAACATCGTTACTGTGCAGAATACAAAAACTGCCTGATCCGTCCGGTGCACCATGAAGATATTGAGCTGTACCGGTTGTGGAGAAACAATGAGATGCTTTCCCGTTATCTAACCCCGGTCGGGCAGATTACGCCGGAAATGCAGGAGGAATGGTTTCACAAAAATCAGGAGGATGAAAGCATTGTAACTTTCACTGCGGTGGAAACGCAGACATTGCACCGTGCGGTGGGATCCGCGTCCTTGTATGATTTTACTGGGCATATTGCGGAGATTGGGAAGACGATCATTGGCGATGACGAAGCACGGGGCAAATCGTTGGGTTTTTACAGCGAGCTGATGGCGGTCTATATCGGATTTCAGAAGCTGGGACTGGAAAAAATTGTTGCGCGGATTCATGAGGACAATGCAGCAAGCATGAAGCGTGCACGGCGTCTGGGATATACGATTACCGGCAGGCACCCGTTTGTTACGGGCGGATACGAATGTGAACTTTTTGCAACGAAGGAACAGTTTGAGCAATGCCATCCATTCCTGTCAGAAGTACGCATTTTCGAAGAATAATGGGAGGCCGGAGGGAACAAGGTTTGATACATACCAAAAAAATTTCTTTTCCGGATATGCACGGTGCGTTGGGGCATTTGACGCCGATTGAGGGGAATGTAGATATTCCATTCCCCATTCGCCGTGTCTATTATATCACCCGTGTACCGGGGCAGGCCGTCCGTGGGTTCCATTCGCATCGGAGACTTGAGCAGGTATTGATCTGTCTGCACGGGCGCGTGAAAATTCGTGTGAAGACCCCCTTTGCCGAACAGATCATTCCGCTATGCGATCCTGCAGAGGGGCTGTATATCGGCCACATGATTTGGCGTGAAATGTTCGATTTTTCAGAGGATGCGGTGCTGATGGTTCTTGCCAGTGAGCATTATAGCGAGGCAGATTATATCCGGGACTATGCCGCTTATGAAAAAGAGGCGGTTCCATATTTTCAGACGCTTTCAGAAGGGGGCGCATGATATGAAAATTCCGTTTTCCACCTTTCAGCATATGCACGAAGCGCTTCGGCCGCAGCTTCTTTCTGCGTTTGAACGCTGCGTGGAAACAGGCTGGTTCATCCAGGGGGAAGAATATACCGCTTTTGAAGCGGAATTCGCCGCATCCTGCGGCCTCCCTTACGGGGTTGGCGTAGGAAATGGGATGGATGCTATTTTTCTGGCACTACGCGCGCTGGGAATTGGCGCGGGCGACGAGGTGATCGTCCCTTCTCATACGTTTATTGCAACGGCGTTGGCGGTGCGGTATGCCGGGGCGGCGCCCGTCTTCTGTGAGCCTCGGATGGATACTTTTACGTTGGACCCAGAGAAAATTGAAGCCTGTATCACAGCGCGTACCCGCGCGATTATACCGGTACATCTTTATGGGCAGGCTGCCGATATGGATAGCATCTGCCGGACTGCGAAACGGCATGGTCTGTTTGTCGTAGAAGACTGTGCACAAGCGCATGGCGCGGTATACCAGGGGAAGCCGGTCGGCTCGTGGGGACAGGCCGGCGCGTTCAGCTTTTATCCCGGGAAAAACCTCGGTGCGCTGGGGGATGCCGGCGCGGCGGTGACTGCGGATGCACAGCTTGCGGATAAGATGCATGCGCTGTGCTGCTATGGCTCTTCGGAAAAATATGTGCACGAATATGCCGGCGTTAATTCCCGGCTGGATGAGTTGCAGGCGGCATTTTTGCGTATTAAGCTGCGCTGTCTTGCGCAGTGGAATGCCGAACGCCAGCAGATTGCGAAGAAGTATCTGGAGTCCATTCAAAACGAACGGCTTTTGCTGCCGGTCACAGGCGGACAGCGGAACCATGTTTGGCATTTGTTCGTGATCCGTTGTGAGGAACGGGACCGGTTGCGGGCATATCTCGCGGAAAAAGGGATTGGGACAAATGTGCATTATCCAATCCCGATGCATTTGCAGAAAGCGTTTTCGGATATGGGGTTCCAGAAAGGCGCATTCCCGATTGCGGAAAAGCTGTCCGAAACGATCTTATCTCTCCCGCTTTATATTGGTATGAGTGATGAGGAAATTGCTTATGTGGCGGATGCGCTGAACGCATTTTAGTCGTGAGGTACCGATTTGGTAATTTTCAGGAAAGGCGGCCGTGTATGATGGATTATGAATTTCCAATAGCAGACATAGATGAACGGTAATGCGATGAAAAAGAAATTATTTGAGATGGGTTTGCCCACTGCGGTGATCGTACTTTGTATTGCGCTGATCTGTTGGTTGACTGCACCAGAAGGAAAAACAATCAGTGAGACGGTCACCATAAGCCTGATGGGACAAGAACACATTTTTAATCCTACCCTCTCGGAACAGATGGAAAGCAACTTTACACTGACAACAGAATTTCCGGTTCCTATTGCGGTTTCAGAGTTTTCCGGTATTACGATGAAGGTCAATGACATTCCTTTTCAAAGCGGTGAGAGCGGCACGATTCTTTTGCAGGAATTGAAGAAAAACGCTTATATTCATCTTCAGTTTTTTGATTTGCAAGGGAATCAAATTGGAGAAGCGAAAATTCAGACGCTTCCCGAGGATGCAGCGCCTTGGAGGGTGCTTTGCAGCACAGGCAATCGTGCAGAAAAGTATTTTTTTGACTGTAATCGTTATCTTTATAAGATAAATGGAGATGGCGAGCTGTTATATTACCGGTATTGTGATGCAGAGGCGTCACAGTTTACCCCATTCAAAGTGGACGGCGTCGATCGGTATGAATATTTTGTGGAAGTTGACGAAACGGGAGTCGAT
>CANPPM010000065.1 GCA_947575935.1 uncultured Butyricicoccus sp.
TTATGTCTGGAGGTCATACTGGTATTGCGCGCAAGGAAAGGCGGCGCCTTATTAGAATGATAAAAAATGGCCGCAAGTTATGCGGAGTCCGATATAGAAGGAAAACCGTTGCCGTTGCAGGGTTTTATAGAGAGGGGGTGACGGGAACAGAGCCAAAATAGTTTTAAAAAGCAAAGGCTGGCGCAGCTTAACGCTGCGTCAGCCTTCGTCTATCGTTTTTTCTTTGCTGCCAATGGGTTTCGTCTATCAATCCTGCGCGCTTCAGACATTGATATAGCAGCGCCTATGGCAGAATAGCTGAAGGGGCAAAGGGGATCCTTTCTCTCTGTGAACTGGATGAGCCGGAGAGCATCTGTTTATGATGCCCACAGAAAGTAATTTATGCAAGCGGGAGCATTTTGCCGGTTTCAAAGGATTCTTTGCAGCGATAGGCAATCCGGGAGACGGCGGTGCCGTCAGCAGTCGTGATTTCGGGCCGGCCTTTTCCGCGGACATAGTCGGCGAAAGTAGACAGCTCGGTTACGTATGCATCATGCCAGCGCTCTAAGAAGTCGACATAACATTCACGGCAGACCCCATGGCTGCTCATGACTTCCATATGGGAGGAAGCAGGGACCGAAGCGATACGCAGGGTACCCTTGGTGCCAATGATTTCGGTCTCGACATGCGAGCCATGGGCGGCTGCGCGTCCGGCAAACAGGAAGCCCATAGCCTCGTTTTCGCATTGCAGCATGACACAGACATTGTCGCCGTCGTTCAGTTCGCGGTATAGCTCGTAGGCAAAGACACCGCCGATGCCCCACAGGTTCTTTACCTCAGAGCCGGTAAACCAGCGGATCAGATCGATGTCGTGTACGCACATGTCCAGGAATTGGCCGCCCGAGTGCGGTGCAAACTTCAGCGTACCTTCGATGGTTGCGACCGAGTCTTGGGTATAGGAGCGTACCAAAATAACTTTGCCGATGTCGCCGTTGTCGATTTTCTGTTTGGCCTGCAGATAGGACTTATCAAAGCGGCGCATGAAGCCCAGCATAAAAATCAGGTCGGGATGTGCGGCAACAATCGCTTCGGCTTCAAGGCAGGCTTCGACAGTGGTCGCAAGCGGCTTTTCACAGAAGACGTGCTTGCCGTACTCCATTGCTGTGCGGATGTGTTCAACGTGCAGGCCGGAGGGGGAAACAATGGCGATTGCGTCCAATTCCGGGTTTTTGCACATTTCTTCAAAATCCGTATAGCCGAAGGGGACATCCAGTTCTTTCTGCACAGCTTCTACACGCGCCTTGTCGATATCGCAGATGGCGGTTAGCTGTACGCCGGGGACGCAGGTGGCCAGGTTTTTTGCATGTTCGTAGCCGAGCCGCCCTAATCCAATCGAGCCCATTTTGATCGTTTTCATAATCATTCTCCTCCGTTTATAGGACTTGACGGCGCAGGTTGGATGTGGGTCCATTGGCAGCCGCCCGTCCTTGTTTCGATGCATTTAGTATACAGGAGTTGGGATAAAACGGCTACTATGTTCTTGCTTTTTATTTGCCCGGGAGAGAAGGCTTTGGGGAAAGCGGTTCGGTTGAACTTGCGGATTCTTGCGATTCGCTGTGGACGATATAGGTTTTGCGATAGGTGCGGGGGGACATGCCTACGTTCTTGGTAAAGCGGTCGTGAAAATGGGAGGGGCTGGGGTAGCCGACCTGTGCAGCGATCTCGGATACGGCCAGATTGGTTGAGATCAGCAGGTTTTGCGCCAGTCCGACTCGCCGGCGCGTGATATATTGTCCCGGGGAATAGCCGGTTGTGGCTTTAAATACGTGTGAAAGATAATAAGGGCTGATGCACAGGCTGTCCGCCAATGTTTGCAGGCTGATATCCTCGGTATAGTGCAGGTCGATGTATGCCTTGATCCGGCTGCCCAACAGGCTGGACCGGCTGCTGACAGGGGCTGGGGCGCAGTGCCGCAGCGCCCAGACCCGGCTCAGCACACCTCGCAGCAGATGGCTGCAGAAATGCCCGGAACCGTCTGCATTCGTGCAGAGTGCGTCAAACATCAGCGACATGGTGTCACGCAGTGCATCAAAATGCGCCCCTGCCGGGAAGACCGGGTCGTCGCTGTCCGGAATCAGTGCGTTTTCCCGCAGGCCATGCAGTTTGAGCCCGCGCATGGCGATGCAGTAGCTGGCGATTGGCGCGGCGGCTCCATATCGTTCGTCATGCACGACGCCGCTGTTGTATACGATCAGATCCCCACAGCGTATTCGGCGTTCCTGCCCGCCGATGGAGTAATCCGCTTCGCCCTGCCAGATGAGAACCAGCTCGCACAGGTCGTCATGGCTGTACATGACGCGTGGATGGGCGGAGGATTCGGGCACAGTCTTGCTGATGTAAGCCAGCTGCGGCGGGCGGTCCAGCGGGATGTCTGCCGCAGCCGGCGGCTGTGCAAAGCATTGGACTTCTTTCATCGGGACAGCCCCTTTTTGGGTGCGGAGGAAGTCTGTTTATCATGGATCATTTGAGCGCTTCCTTGTGCTGGTCTTCATAGCTGCGGAGGGTGTGCTCGGTGATGTGTGACAGTGCGCAGAGCCGTTCGTTTACCATGTCCCACAGGCACATTGGAAGGTGGTCGCGGTGCCCGCGGTGAAGGGTGACGCACTCAAAGCAGTTGCCGTGATGCGGACATTTTTCCTGGCAAGGACAGTGGTCGCCCGCTTCGCGCACCTGACGCAGGAATTCCATTTTCATTTCATAAGATTCCCGCTTTTTGCCCTGTTTGTCAAGCTCGTTTTGTAAAATGGCCAATTCATTGTTGTCAATCTGCATGGATCGGTACTCCTTTCTTGGCTTTGCCTGACAAAATTATACCTTTTTTTTGCGTCTGCTGCAAGGCGTATCAACAAATTTCCGCGGCAGGCTGCTGAAAAAAGATTGGGACCGGACGCATTTTGCATTTCCTGCTTTGCAGCGGCCAAAGTGCGGGATTTGTGCGTAGGGTTTGACATCTGGAACGGGCCTGCAGGTCCTTTGGGAGGCATGCCATGACGCGCATGTGGGCGGATCCTTCATTTTGCGGCGGAACGAGTAGGGAACTTCTATTTATTTTGAATCCGTTTCACGAAAGCACTTGCAATTTTGGCTGGTTCAGACTAAAATAAAAAAGTGAAACCGTCCGTAAGGGACAAGGAACAGGAAGGTGACTCCCTCTTGAACGACCTGATGGGCAAGCTGCAGGGCAGTCTGGCCAAATTCTCTAAAAGTCAGAAGCAGATCGCGCGTTATATCATAGAGCATTATGATAAGGCGGCGTTTATGACTGCGAGCCGCCTTGGGCAGACAGTCGGCGTCAGTGAATCGACGGTTGTCCGTTTTGCCACCGAGTTGGGGTATGACGGTTACCCGCATCTGCAGCGCGCGCTGCAGGAGATGATCCGCAATAAGCTGACCGCCGTGCAGCGTATGGAAGTAACCAACGACCGCATGGGTAACCGGGATGTGCTGCAGACTGTTCTTGGCGCCGATATCGATAAAATTCGTATGACCCTGGACGAACTTGACCGGGACGCCTTTCACGGTGCGGTCGGGGCAATCTTGCGGGGACGGCGTATTTACATCCTTGGGGTGCGTTCCTCGGGGGCGCTTGCGAATTTTCTCGGATTTTATTTTTCATTGCTGTTTGAAAATGTCTGTATGCTGAACACGAACGGGGTCAGCGAGGTCTTTGAACAGCTGCTTCACATTCAGCCGGAGGATGTTTTTATTGGCATCAGTTTCCCGCGCTATTCCAGGCGTACGCTGTCTGCAATGCAGTATTCCAAAGATCGCGGGGCCCAGGTGGTCGCGCTGACGGATTCGCGGCTTTCGCCGCTGGCACGCTGTGCCGATCATGTGCTGATTGCAAAGAGTGATATGGCTTCTTTTGTCGATTCTCTGGTTGCGCCGCTGTCGGTGCTGAACGCGCTGATTGTCGCGGTTGGGATGGGCAGGCAGCGGGAGACCGAGCAGACATTTGACCGGTTGGAGCATATCTGGGACGAATATGGGGTCTATGAAAAGCTGGAGGACGAATGAAGCAGATCATCATTGTCGGTGGCGGCGCGGCCGGGCTGATGGCGGCGGGGACTGCCGCTGAGCAGGGGGCAAGTGTGACCCTGCTGGAAAAGAATCCTCGCCCTGGACGGAAGCTGGTGATTACCGGCAAGGGGCGTTGTAATGTAACGAATCACTGTGACGGATCCACAGTATTAGCGAATGTGCCGACCAATCCACGGTTTTTGTATTCGGCGCTGGGCTGCTGCGCCCCGGATGATGTGATGGATTTTTTTGAGCGGGAAGGTGTTCCGCTTAAAACGGAGCGCGGGAATCGGGTGTTTCCGGTTTCTGACCGGTCGCTTGACATTGTGGATGCCTTGTGCCGCTGGGTACGCCGGACGGGCGTGCGCCTGGTCCACGTGCCGGCAGAAGAGCTGCTGGTTGCGCAGGAGGGAATCCGGGGGGTCCGTGCCGGCGGCCGGGAATACATGGCGGATGCAGTGATCCTTGCTACCGGCGGTGCATCCTATCCGCTGACGGGTTCGACTGGGGACGGCTTCCGCTTTGCCAGAGCGGTGGGGCATACGGTTGTGCCGCCGCGCCCGTCGCTTGTCCCGCTGGTTGCAGAGGGCGACGCCTGTGCTGCGCTGATGGGTCTTTCCCTGAAAAATGTCCGGCTGACTGCGTTTGAAGAGGATCAAAAAATTTTCACAGACTTTGGGGAAATGTTATTTACCCATTTTGGACTGTCCGGTCCGCTGGTTTTGTCAGCGTCTGCGCATATGCGGCACTTTGGCAGCAGGCAATACAGGGTTGAGATCGATCTGAAGCCTGCGTTGGACGAGGGGACGCTTGACCGGCGGGTGCTGTCCGATTTTGCGGCGCATAAGAATCATGATTTTGTTAACGCACTTGTTGGACTGCTGCCGCGCAGGCTTATTCCGGCGGTGGTGGCTCAGTCTGGCATTGATCCGCGCTGCAAGGTGCACAGCGTTACCAAAGCCGAGCGTATGGCGCTGCTGCGGGTGCTGAAAGCATTTCCGGTCCGGATTGCGGGCGCGCGTCCGGTGGCAGAAGCAATTATCACGTCCGGCGGCGTTTGTGTGAAGGAGATTTCGCCCAAAACCATGGAATCCAGAAAATGTCCTGGATTGTATTTTGCAGGCGAGCTGATTGACGTGGATGCATACACCGGCGGTTTTAATTTACAGATCGCATGGTCGACCGGCCGTCTTGCCGGTCTGAGTGCCGCGCGAGAGATGGAGTGAGACAAAATGGCAAAGAAATTTGCGGCCGCACTTGACGGCCCGTCCGGCGCGGGCAAAAGCACCGTGGCCAAAACCGCAGCCTCCCGGCTCGGCATTTTATATGTGGATACCGGCGCTATGTATCGTGCTGTCGGACTTGCGGCGTTGCGGAGCGGCCTCGCAGGGGATGACAGGGCTGGTATCGAGCGGCTCCTGCCTGGGCTGACGGTCATGCTGCATCATGGCGCAGATGGCCAGCATGTATTGTTGAATGGGGAAGATGTTTCCGGCGATATCCGCAGCAGCCAGGCCGCGCAGTATGCATCAAAATGCTCGGCCGTACCCGCGGTACGCGCATTTTTGTTGGATACCCAGCGGGCGCTTGCGGCCGGGCAGAGCGTCATTATGGATGGGCGTGATATCGGCACGGTCATCCTGCCGGATGCAGAGGTCAAGATTTTTTTGACTGCCAGTCCGGAAGCCCGCGCTGAACGGCGGTACAGGGAGCTGCTTGCCAGTGGGCAGAATGTTACCCTTGCGGGGGTGCGCGCTGACCTTGAACGCCGCGACGAGCAGGATAGAAGCCGTGCCATTGCGCCGCTGCGGCAGGCGGAGGATGCGGTGCTGCTGGATACCAGCAGGCTGACGCTGGAAGAATCGGTGGAGGAAGCGCTGCGGATTATCTTTGAAAAAACGGGGGTGCGGGCATGAAAAATCCGCCCAAGAAACAGGCGCGGTATCATCCGGTTTTTCAGTGGATCGCGATCCCCTGTATCCAGATGAGTTATCAACTGTGGTATGGTTATACAGTGACCGGACGGGAGAATATCCCTGCGGGCGGCTGTGTGGTCTGTCCGAATCATAACCAAAATGCGGATCCGCCGCTGGCAGCCGCTGCGCTGGGAAATGGCAGCCAATTGATGGTTATGGCGAAAAAGGAACTCTTTGATATGCCGTTGCTTTGGCGGCTGTTCACTTGGCTGGGCGGCTTTCCGGTTGACCGGGGCAGGGCCGACCTGGGTGCGATCAAGACGGCCATGCGTTCATTGAAAGAAGGCAAAAAGCTGCTGATTTTTCCGCAGGGTACGCGCGGCACGGAGGCCGACAGTGCAAAGGAAGGTGCGGCCATGCTGGCGGTCAAGACCGGCGTGCCTATCCTGCCAATGTATATATCAGAGGATAAAAGGTTCCGGCGGCACGTGCATATTGTGATTGGGGAGGCTTTTCTGCCCCCGGCGGGTACGCGTGATTATGCACCGGTGGCGGATGATATCCTGCGGCGGATCTATGCGCTGCGCGGGGAGGCCGGGCGATGAGCGTACAGGTTGCCCAAACGGCGGGATTTTGCTTCGGCGTTCGGCGTGCGGTCGACTTGGCAGAGCAGGAGGCAGCGAAGCGTCCGATTTATGCCTATGGGGAACTGATCCATAATATGCACGAGATTCGCCGGCTGGAGCAGTGCGGTGTGCGGACCGCGTATGATATGGATGAGACGCCGGATGGTGCGCCGGTGCTGATTCGGGCGCATGGTGTGTCACGGGCGGTCTATGACCGTTTCCGGAAAAAGGGCTGTGAGATTTTTGACGCCACCTGTCCGTTTGTCTCCCGCATTCACCGTATTGCTGCGCAGGAGAGCGCAGCGGGGCGGTTGGTCGTTATTATCGGTACGCCAGGCCATCCTGAGGTCGAGGGGATCCGTGGATGGTGCCGGGATTCTGTGGTGTTTGAGGATGCGGAATCAGTCAGAAACGCCTTAAAGTCCCAAAAATGGGACTTTAATCGGGCCTCCCTTTTGGCACAGACTACGGTCAGTCGAGAAGTTTGGGAGAAATCAGCTGAAATTATAAAAAAAGAGTGTACAAACTGCAAAAAATTTGATACAATATGTAATGCGACGGATGAGCGTCAGATGGAAGCTCGTCTGCTTGCCGGAAAATCGGATACGATGATTGTGATCGGCGATAAGAAGAGCTCGAACACAAAGCGCCTGTACGAGATCAGCAGGATGCTTTGCCCGTGCGTCCTCTTGGTCGAGGATGCAACGGAGCTAAATGCGGCGAGGGCTGATATCACGCGGGCGAGAAACATCGGCATAACCGCAGGCGCATCCACTCCGGCATGGATAATTAAGGAGGTCAGTAACATGATGAGTGAAGAGATCAAAATTGAAAATGGCGAGGATTTCGCGGCAATGCTGGAGGAGTCCTTCAAAACTTTATATAATGGAGAGAAGGTAACCGGTACGGTCGTCGCAATTTCTGCAACCGATGTGCAGGTCGATTTGGGCGTCAAGCACACCGCTTACATCCCGATGGACGAGCTGAGCGACGATCCGGGCTACAAGGTAGAGGAAAACATCAAGCCCGGTGATGAGATTGAGGCCATCGTTGTCCGCGTCAACGATGTCGAGGGTACCGTTACACTGTCCAAGAAAAAGGTGGATCATCTGAAGGGCTGGGAGAGCATTGAAGCCGCGAAGGAAGAGCACACCATCGTCGAGGGGGCAATTGTAGAGGAAAACCGCGGCGGTATTGTGGCGACCGCGTTCGGCGTGCGCGTCTTTATCCCGGCGTCTCAGACTGGCGTGCCCAAGGATGAGCCGATGTCGAAGCTGCTCAAGACCAAGCAGTCCTTCTACATCACCGAGATCAACCGTCAGCGTAAGCGCGTTGTCGGCTCGATTCGCGCGGTGCAGCAGGAGGCGCGTAAGGCGGCCGCTGAGAAGGTTTGGGAGACCATTGAGGTCGGTTCCACCTACACCGGTACGGTTAAGAGCCTGACCTCTTACGGCGCATTTGTGGATATCGGCGGTGTGGATGGCATGATCCACATTTCTGAGCTGTCTTGGGGTCGGATTAAGCATCCTTCTGAGGTTGTTTCGATCGGCGACCCGGTCAATGTATTCGTGATTGGCCTGGATCGTGAAAACAAGAAGATTTCGCTCGGCTATAAACGTGAAGAGGACAATCCGTGGTCGATCTTTAAGACCAATTATGAGATCGGCGATACGGCGAATGTTAAGATTCTCAAGTTTATGCCTTTTGGTGCGTTCGCTGAGATCGTTCCTGGTGTCGACGGCCTGATTCACATTTCCCAGATTGCCGATCATCGCATTGCAAAGCCTGACGAGACCCTGACCATTGGCCAGGAAGTTGAGGCTAAGATCATCGATATCAACGATGAAAAGAAGAAGGTTTCTCTGTCCATTCGTGCACTGCTTGTCGGCGGAGACGAGGATTAAGCTTTATGGATGCTGTTTGGCAGGACGCTGCTGCCGTACAGTTTTGATTTCTTCTGAAATGCGTATTTGTGAAGGTTCTTTCTTTGGTGGATGACAGCGGCGTGGGCGGGCCGGTCTTTTGGAAAGGCCCTTGCAGACGTAGCGATATGTGCTTTTTTGCATCGTGTCGGATAGTGCGGCCCAGATGGAGTTTGGGCGGTTTGTATTGAACCGTTGCCTGTCGCTCTGGAAGAGGGAAACATGAGAAAAACGCGGCTTCGAGTTTAATAGAAGCCCCGTTTAGTGTACATGGAAAGGCGGGGGATACAGATATGGTATCTGTTTGGGCGGATCGTCCCTTTAAATATTGATCGATTGGTGGAAAGGAATACCTGCGCGGGCTTTCAGATTCGCCTGCTAAGGCGTTCGCTGTATTGGGCGCGGAATTCGTCAAAGGAACCTTGTTCCAGGGTCTCCCGGATTTTTTCTACCAGGTGGTTATAGAACCAGAGATTGTGCAGGACGGTCAGGCGCTGGGACAGCATTTCACCTGCTTTCATCAGGTGACGAACGTATGCGCGCGAAAAGCGCCGGCAAGTTGGGCAGCCGCAGCCTTCTTCAATGGGGCGGCTGTCGGTTTGATATTTGGCGTTGTTGATATTCAGGATACCGTCCCAGGTGTACAGGTGTCCATGCCGGGCGTTGCGGGTGGGCATTACACAATCAAAAAAGTCAACACCGCGTGCAACGCCTTCAATGATATTGGAGGGCGTTCCTACCCCCATAAGATAACGGGGCTTGTTTTCGGGTGCGTGCGGCAGCACAACATCCAGAATGTGGTACATCACTTCGGTAGATTCGCCGACGGCCAGTCCGCCGATGGCATAACCCGGAAGATCAAGCGCCGCAATTTGCCGCATGTGTTTGACGCGCAGGTCGTCATAGGTCCCGCCTTGGTTGATGCCAAACAGCAGCTGCTCGGGATTGACCGTCCCAGGCAGGGCGTTCAAGCGGTTCAACTCGGTTTTACAGCGGGCTAGCCATCGCGTTGTGCGTTCAATGGAATTGCTGACGTATTCGTAAGGGGAAGGGTTTTCGATACATTCATCAAAGGCCATTGCGATATCAGAGCCTAGATTGGACTGAATGCGCATACTTTCCTCGGGGCCCATGAAGATCTTACGGCCGTCAACATGGGAATGAAAAGTCACCCCCTCTTCTTTGATCCGGCGCAGTGAGGCCAATGAAAAAACCTGGAAACCGCCGGAATCGGTCAGCATCGGTCCATCCCAGCACATGAATTTGTGCAGGCCGCCCAGTTGCCGAACAACCGCATCGCCCGGACGTACATGCAGATGATAGGTATTTGACAGCTCGACCTGGCAGCCTAGCGCACGCAGATCATAGGCGTCGACTGCGCCCTTGATTGCGCCCGCCGTGCCGACGTTCATAAATACAGGGGTCTGTACAAGCCCGTGGGCGGTCTGAAACTGCCCGCGGCGCGCCCGGCCAACGGTTTTTAATACTTCAAATGCTCCAACTTTCATGAATACTCTCTTTCTTTGGTGAATTTTCAGCAGCTGCGTCGATTGACGCGGCTGCTCGGGGAATATCATATCCAACAGTTTTTATTTCCGAAGAATTTTTTCTATCGTTTTTCCTTTTGCCAGTTCATCAATCAGCTTGTCCAGCCAGCGAATTTTTTGCATCAGGGGATCAGAAATTTCTTCTACCCGTACGCCGCAGACAACCCCCTTGATCATTTTGCATTTGGGATTCAGAGAGGGAGCTTGTTCGAAAAATGTCTGGTAGTCGACTTCGCTTGCAAGCTGGCGCTGTAGGCTGGCTTTATCGTATCCGGTCAGCCAGAAGATAATTTCGTCGACTTCCTCTCTGGTGCGGTTTTTCCGTTCAGCCTTTTGTACCAGCAGGGGATATATTTTAGAAAGTTTCATAGTAAATACTTTGTTTTGATCCATTCATGATACCTCCTGCGATGGATTTCAAATTGAAATACTGGTTTTTGAAAGCGTATTTCTGTTCAAATCTGACCATTCTGCTGGCTGTGGGAAACCGAGGTGCGCTCTTGCCTTTGGTTCCAAAGGAACATGCCTGCAGATGCGCCGCAAATGATGAAGTAGCCCAGGATACTCAGCGCATCCGGCATTTGGTCAAAGACAAAAAAGCCCAAAATGGCTGAAAAAACGACCTGGGAATAATCATAGATCGAAATTTCTCTTGCAGGGGCCAGCGAGTAGGCCGCTGTAATCGCGAATTGCCCGCCTGCCGCTGCAAGCCCTGCACTGAGCAGACAGAGCAGCTGGACGGGCTGCATTGGATGGAAGTCAAGCAGCAGCCATGGCGTTACGCAGAGGCAGGAGAAGCCGGAGAAGAACAGCACGATTAGAGGGCCTTTGACGCCGCGTCCTCCCAGTGCCCGCACGGTCGTATAGGCAGCCCCGGCGCCTAGCCCGCCCAATGTTCCGATTAGGTATGGGAAGACCTCAGCCAGCGCAAATGATGGCTTGATGATACAGAGCGCGCCGAGAAACGCGGCCACTAGCGCGGCAATTTGGATCGGTTTGGCACGTTCTTTCAGAAAAACGGCGGAAAAAATGATTGCGAAAAAGGGAGAAAGCTTGTTCAGCATTGATGCATCTGATAGTACAAGGTG
>CANPPM010000066.1 GCA_947575935.1 uncultured Butyricicoccus sp.
AAGAATCGGTGAGGCGTTTTGCTGCCGCAGAGGCTGTCTTACAGAACAGCGGTAAAAAGCTGCCCTTTGATGTGCTGGTCATAGCGGCAGGCGTGCGTCCAAATACCGGTTTGGCAGAGGCGGCAGGCTGCGCGGTCAAACGTGGGATCCGGATCAACGACCATTCCGAAACAACGGTTTCGGACATTTATGCTGCGGGCGACTGTACAGTATCATACGATATTTCCTGCGGTACCGACCGCATCCTTGCTATTCTGCCAAATGCATATTTACAGGGTGAGACTGCCGGTATGAACATGGCAGGCGGCAGCCGCTCCTTCCGGAAAGCGGCGCCGATGAATGCCTCTAGTTTTATGGGGCTGCATATGGCGACGGCAGGATCTTATGAAGGGCAGCCATACCTGACACGTGGGGACGGCAGGTATAAGCTGTTGGTCACGCGGGACGACCGGCTGACGGGATTTATCTTAATTGGCGATATTGAGCGTGCGGGCATCTATACTGCTCTGATCCGGGAGCAGACGCCGCTCTCGTCTCTGGATTTTGCGCTGATTCGGGAAAAGCCACAGCTGATGGCCTTTTCCTACACGGAACGTGCAAAGAAACTAGGGGGTGTAAAGGGATGACATTTCAGGCGGATACGATCTGCTATCAGCGGCTAAACGAACAGATTCGTGCCTGTGATGCACGTGAGATCGTGGTGGAAAACTTGTTGGGACAACGATATATCGGGTGCGGCTCGTCGGGGAAAGTATTCAGACTCTATGGGACGCCAGGCAATGGATTGGGGCAATATCTGGACGGCTCTTCTATTGAGGTCTTTGGCAATGCACAGGATGCGGTTGGCGATACCATGAATGACGGCGAGATCATCATTCACGGCAGCTGCGGTGATGCGGCGGGTTATGGTATGCGCGGCGGCCGCATTTTGGTTGAGGGGGACTGCGGCTATCGGGGCGGCATTCATATGAAAAGTTACCTGGATAAATATCCGGTGCTTGTCATTGGCGGCAGTGCGGGATCTTTTTTGGGGGAATATCTGGCGGGCGGCCTGATCCTTGTACTTGGGCGGGGAGCCGGGGGCCGTGTGCCGGTCGGCGGCTTCTGCGGGACAGGCATGCACGGCGGCAGCATTGTACTGCGCTCTGACGAAGCCCCGGCCGGGCTGCCGCGTCAGGTGCTTGTGCGGGAGGCGTCGGCAGAGGATTTGGCGGCGGTCCGGCCGCATGCAGACGCCTATTGCAGGGCGTTTGGGGGCAGCGTAACCGAGCTGCTGGCCCTGCAGTACTATGTGCTGGCGCCGAATCCGGAGGCCGGATACCGGCAGCTGTATACCTATGAATAGTCTTTCCCCGGCAGCGGACAGGACGTCCTTCCATTCGTTTGGCTGTGCCGCAGCGGCAAAAGTGGGGACGCAGGGTTCCAAAACCGCCGCCTCGTATGATATAATGGGGCCGAATATATTCAGGAGGTGCAGCATGAGCGACACAATGCAGGAGGTCCTGCGGTTTATAGAGGAAAATGACGTTAAATTTATTAGGCTTGCATTTTGTGATATTTTTGGCATCCAGAAAAATCTGTCCATCATGCCCGGCGAGCTGCCGCGCGCGTTTTCTTCGGGCATTTGCTTTGATGCGTCAGCCTTTCGCGGCTTTATGAATATTGAGCGTTCCGACCTGCTGCTCATCCCCGATCCTGCAACGCTGTCGATTCTGCCGTGGAGGCCTTCGCAGGGCAGGGTGGTACGTTTCTATTGTGATATCCGCTATCCGGATGGCGCTCCTTTTGAAGGGGATGGGCGGCATATTCTGCGGGAGGCTGAAGCGCGCGCGCGGTCGCGCGGCTTGACTTGCAAGGTCGGTACAGAGAGCGAATTTTATTTGTTTGAGCGTGATGAATCTGGCAATCCGACACTGATTCCGCAGGACCAGGCAGGATATTTTGATATTGCGCCGCTTGATAAGGGGGAAAATGTCCGCCGTCAAATCTGTTTGACACTTGAAGAAATGGGCATTCAACCCGAGCGTTCGCACCATGAGCAGGGACCGGGGCAAAACGAAATCGATTTCAAATATTCCAATGCGCTGGAGGCGGCGGATCATCTGGTAACGTTCAAATGGGTGGTCAAGACAATGGCGGCGGGAAGCGGATTGTTTGCGTCCTTTCTGCCCAAGCCGCTGCCCGGCGCGAGCGGGAGCGGGCTGCATATTAACCTGTCTCTGTTCCAGAACGGCCGGAATATGTTTCGTACGGAAAAGGAGCATTCTCAGACATGTGAAAGTTTTATCGCAGGGATTTTGGCGCGTGCGGGGGAGCTGACGGTTTTTCTCAATCCGCTGACCAATTCGTATCGCCGTTTTGGGGCGTTTGAAGCGCCAAAGTATATTACATGGTCCCACCAGAACCGGTCGCCGCTGATCCGGATCCCTTCTGCAACCGGGGAGCTCAGCCGGATGGAACTGCGTTCTCCGGACGCCGGGAGCAATCCCTATTTGGCGCTTGCGCTGCTGATTCATGCTGGCATGGACGGTATTGATCATGGTTTGGCGCTGCCCGAGCCCTGTAATGAAAACCTGTTTGCTGCAAGGGAAGCGGTCACCCGCCGGTACCGGTCTTTGCCTGGTTCGCTGCGGGATGCGGTGGAGCTGGCAAACGGCAGCGTTTTCCTGCGCGAACATCTGCCCGAGCGTACCTTTACCAGTTATCTGACCATCAAAGCGGAGGAATGGGAGCGCTATCAGGCTGCGGAGGATAAGGCTGCGATAGAACGTGAGATGTATTTTGCGCACTATTGATTTGCCGTCTGGGATTGCGCGGGCAGCAGGCGGCGCAAAGGGGGAAAAGGAGGTGCGTTTCGATCGAACTGGCAGTATTGGTCTCGGGCAGAGAACAGGCGAACCAGTCGCTGGCACAGTTTGTCCGCAGGGAGGAAGGCACAGAGCGCATTCTGACCGCGCAGAACGGCGCGGCGGCCCGGCGGCTGCTGTTGGAGCATGAGGTCGGGCTGATGATTATCAACGCACCCCTTCCGGATGAGTTTGGCCACGAGCTGGCGCTGCATGCGGTACATACAACGGCGGCTGGCGTTCTGTTGCTGGTGAAGGAGGAGCTTGCAGAGGCAGCCGCAGATAAGGTAGAGCCGGACGGGGTGCTGGTGTTGTCCAAACCGCTGAATCGCCCTTTGTTTTTCCAGTCGCTGCGGCTGCTGCGCGCGGCCCGGAACCGGCTGGCTGGCCTGCAGAGTGAAAATCGCAGACTGCAGCGCAGGATCGAAGAGATCCGTGTGGTTGATCGTGCAAAATGTATTCTGATTGAGTGCTGTGGGATGACCGAGCCGGATGCGCACGCCTTTATTGAGCGGCGTGCAATGGATCGGCGGATTACGAAACTGCAGGCGGCGAATGAAATTTTGGGCATTCATGAGCCTTGCTGAGCGCCTACAGCCTCGGCCGGGCCGTACGGCGCTGTTTGGCGCGCTGGCTGCAGCTGTCAAACCTTGTTAAAAGGCGGAGAGATTCTGCTGCATAAGGGGATATGTTTTTGTGGAGTATGACGAAGACGGTACGGCAGCAGGCATTGGGTCGGCCGCTGTATGGGATATCCTGCAATTTTTCGTAGCAATCTTGGATTCCGCATGCTATAATAACGGTGATTACATCAGACCCGGCGTTTCGGCCGGATTCGAAACAGGAGTGTTTTTTATGAAATTGCAATTCACCAAAATGCATGGCTGCGGAAACGATTATATATATATCAACTGCTTTGCGCAGACCGTAGAGGATCCTGCAGCGCTTGCGGTATCCCTGTCCCGTCCGCACTTTGGAGTGGGCGCGGATGGCGTGATTCTGATTTGCCCGTCGAAAGCCGCGGATGCCCGCATGCGCATGTTTAATGCGGACGGCAGCGAAGGAAAGATGTGCGGCAACGGCATTCGCTGCGTAGGGAAATACCTGTATGACAACGGTATGGCCGGGAAAGGCGACACCCTCACGGTTGAGACGCTCAGCGGCGTCAAAAAGCTTTATATAACGGCAGAAAACGGAAAGATGGTTTCCGCCCGTGTCGATATGGGCAGAGCGGTGCTGACCCCATCGGATATCCCGGTGTTCCTAGATGGCTCCAGCGTCGTGGCCGCGCCGCTGGTTGTTGACGAAAAGCTGTATCATATCACCTGCGTGTCGATGGGCAACCCGCACTGTGTTGTGTTTCTGAAAGAAGACATTGATCTGCTGGATTTGAAGCGCATTGGCCCAAAATTTGAACATAATCCGCTGTTCCCGGAGCGCATCAACACGGAATTCGTCAATTTGCTGCCGGATGGCGTGCTGAAAATGCGTGTGTGGGAACGCGGCAGCGGTGAAACCCTTGCCTGCGGCACCGGTGCGTGTGCAGTCGGGGTGGCCGCTGTTTTAAATGGTTACTGCGGCAAGGATACCGACGTAACGGTTCGGCTGCGCGGCGGTGAGCTTATCGTGCGCTATACCGACAGTGCGGTGTGGATGTCCGGCACGGCGACCACAGTTTTTGAAGGAACGATTGATTTATGACAAAATATATTTTCGTGACTGGGGGTGTGGTCTCCGGTCTCGGAAAGGGCATTACAGCCGCCTCGCTGGGGCGGCTGCTCAAGGCGCGCGGCCTGAAAGTTGCTGCGCAGAAGTTGGATCCCTATCTGAATGTTGATCCCGGAACCATAAGCCCTCTTCAGCATGGCGAGGTTTATGTGACCGAGGACGGTGCGGAAACCGATTTGGATTTAGGTCATTATGAACGGTTTATCGATGAAGATTTGAATCAGTTTTCGAATCTGACGACCGGGCAGGTTTATTGGAACGTGCTGAATCAGGAGCGTGCGGGGGCGTATCTGGGGGAGACCGTGCAGGTGATCCCCCATATTACAAACGAGATTAAGTCCTTTATTTATTCGGTGGGAGAGAAGGCTGCGGCTGATATTGTGATTACCGAGATTGGCGGTACGACAGGCGATATCGAGTCTCAGCCGTTTTTGGAGGCAATCCGGCAGATTGCGGCGGAGGTAGGCAGGCGCAATTGCCTGTTTATTCATGTTACATTGGTCCCGTATCTCTCCGGTTCGGATGAGCCTAAAAGCAAACCCACCCAACACTCGGTGAAAGAGCTGCGCGGCATGGGAATCTGTCCGAATATCATAGTTGCCCGTGTTGACCGTCCGATGAATGAAGAAATTCGTCATAAAATTTCACTGTTCTGCAGCGTTCCGCTCGATTGCGTGATTGAAAACAGGACGCTGCAAGCGCTGTATGAAGCGCCTCTGATGTTGGAGGAAAGCCATTTTTCTGATATTGTCTGCCGTGAATTGGAAATCCCAAATCTGCGCGGCGGCCTCTCCGATTGGCGCGCCATGCTCAAGCGCATGGGAGACCGTCGGGGACATGTAAGAATTGCGCTGGTTGGAAAATATGTCCGGCTGCATGACGCCTATCTTTCAGTTGTCGAGGCCCTCGGCCACGGCGGTTGTGAAAATGCGGTATTTGTCGATCTGGATTGGGTCGATTCGGAGGAGCTGTCCGAGGGGAATGTCGGCAGGCGGCTTTCCGGCGCGGATGGGATTCTTCTGCCCGGCGGTTTTGGGGGGCGCGGTATCGCGGGAATGCTGTGTGCGGCGGAATATGCCCGCCAGGAGGGGATCCCTTATTTCGGTATTTGCCTGGGGATGCAGGTTGCGGTCATCAGCTTTGCGCGGCAGGTGCTGGGGTATGCGGATGCCAATTCCCGGGAGTTTGATCCAGACAGCCCGCATTGTGTGATAGATTTGATGGAAAGCCAGCAGGGCATTTCACAGAAGGGCGGTACCATGCGGCTTGGCGCTTATCCTTGCCGGGTCAAACCGGGGACCCGCCTTGCGGAGGCCTACGGCACAGCGGATATTTCCGAGCGGCACCGTCACCGCTATGAATTCAGCAACGCGTTTCGGGGGGAACTGGAGGCCGCCGGGCTTATGGTTTCTGGCACGTCTCCTTCCGGCGCGTTGGTCGAGACGGTAGAACTGGCCGGACATCCGTTTTATATCGGCGTGCAGTTCCATCCAGAGTTTAAATCCCGCCCCAATCGTGCGCATCCGTTGTTTCGTGCGTTCATTTCGGCGGCAAAAAAACGGCAGGCACAGAAAAAGGAGTTGTAATCATGAAGATTAACCCGTACTATCAGAATCTGGAAAGCAGTTACCTGTTTTCTACAATTGCCCGTAAGGTTGCGGCCTTTCAGACTGCGCATCCGGACGCGCCGGTTATCCGGCTGGGAATTGGCGATGTGACGCTGCCGCTTGCGCCCTCGGTGGTTGAGGCGCTGCACAGCGCCTCTGACGAGCAGGGCGTGCAGGAAACCTTTCACGGCTATGGAGACGAACAGGGTTACGGGTTCCTTCGGCAAGCGATCCAGGGTTACTATGCGGATCGCGGCGTTTTTCTTGCGGAAGAGGAGATTTTTATTTCAGATGGTGCGAAAAGCGATTTGGGAAATATTCTGGATCTGTTTGCGCAGGAGAATACCGTGTTGATCCCGGATCCGGTCTATCCGGTTTACGTGGATACCAATCGGATGGCTGGCCGCAGGGTTATTTTTGCAGATGCGACCGAGGAAAACGGTTTTTTGCCGCTGCCTGATCCGGCGGTGCAGGCTGATTTGATTTATCTTTGCTCGCCCAACAATCCGACCGGTGCGGCATACGACCGTGCGGGGCTGCAGCGGTGGGTGGATTATGCCAGAGAGATGGGGGCGGTCATCCTGTATGACGCAGCCTATGAATGCTTTATCACCGAGCCGGGTTTACCGCGCTCGATCCTGGAGCTGGACGGTGCAGAGGCGTGTGCGATTGAGTTCTGCTCATTCTCCAAAATGGCAGGTTTCACAGGGACGCGCTGCGGGTATACGATTGTCCCGGCAGCGCTCGCCGGCGGCGAGCTGCAGAGGATGTGGCGCCGCCGGCAAACTACGAAGTTTAATGGTGTGCCGTATATTGTCCAACGTGCCGCACAGGCGGTTTTTACTGCGCAGGGGCAACGAGAGACCCGCGAGGCGATTGCATATTATCAGCAAAATGCGGGGTTGCTGGCTGAGACCTTGACAGAACTGGGGATTTGGTTTACAGGCGGACAGAACAGTCCGTATCTGTGGATGAAATGTCCGGGCGGTATGGAGAGCTGGGAGTTTTTTGATTATTTGTTGGAAAATGCCCACTTGGTTGGTACGCCTGGCGCAGGTTTTGGAAAAAACGGCGCGAATTTTTTCCGTTTGACGGCATTTGGAGATCAACAGAAGACGCAGGAAGCCGCTGCGCGTCTGAAACGACTGCTAAGGGGATAACTTGCGGTTTCACATCTGACGCCGCAGGAAGAAACGGCGATAAAACGGTGGTAAGATTGTATTTGAGTGAAGACCCGTTTTCCCGGCGAACTGGCCGGGGAAGCGGGTCTGTGTTTTAGAAAGAACTTTGGAGCGGCGTTTGAGCCCCTGCGGGGAACTTGTCGTGCAGGATGGATTGGGAGATTTCTAAAAAAAGGCTTGACTCTCACACGGTGTCAGACAGTATACTGAGATTGTGCACAGGAAACACAACATATATATGTTGAGGAGGAAAACCATTTATGCTAAAGATAGGGGATTTTTCCAAGCTGTCCCGCATCAGCGTGCGTATGCTGCGGCATTATGATGAGGTCGGGCTGATACATCCGGTGCGGACGGATCCGGTTTCTGGGTATCGGTATTATGATGAGGGGCAGCTGATCCTGGCCGGCCGTATCGCATCATTGCGTGATATGGGATTTGGACTCGCCGGGATTGCGGATTTGCTTCGGGAGCAGGACCGGGCGCGGGTTCGTGAACGCTTTGAGCTGCATTATGCAGAGCTGCGGGGACAGGCAGAGGAGATCGGCAAAAAACTTCGGCATACAGAGCTGCAGCTTGCGCGGCTCGGAAAGGATGAAGATATGAAAGCGTATTCTTATGTGGTATCGGTTAAGGAGCTGCCCGCACGTTATGTCGCTAGTGTGCGCAGCGTATTGGAGAACTACAATTATGAGGGGCGTTTGTGGCATATTCTGATGAGTGAAACCAAGGATCAGAATCTGCAGCCGGACGATCCCTGCCTTGCGTTTGGCTTGTATCACGATGAGGAGTATAAAGAGTATGATGTCGATGTCGAGATTCAGATGACTGTTTCAGGGCGCTATCAGGATACCGAGCATGTAACGTTCAAAGAGGTCCCGGCGGTATTTGTTGCCTCTGCCATGCATTATGGCAGCTACGAAGAGATTCAGCGGGCAAATGCTGCTGTGGTTGCATGGATCGAGGCGAATGGTTACGAAATGAATGGGCAAATGTTCAACATCTATCATGTCAGCCCGCACGAGACCCAGAATCCGGATGAGCTGGTAACAGAGGTCTGTTACCCGGTGTGCCGGCGGTAAACATAAAGCGGAAAGCGCGTGAGGCTGACGGATTCTGACATATTACGGTTTTTTTGGAGAAATTTCAATTTTTCGATATCGCGGCCGCCCATGCGGATAATGGATGCATGGGCGGCTGTGTGTTTTTTGGAGAGCAGATGCGCTATACGCTGAAAGACATTTTTTATAATTTGAATCTGCTGTATACAGCCGCTGGAGGCCGGGTGGAACGCTAAAAAATTTCCTTGACATTTTCTGTATAAACTTTATAATGATAGATAAGAATAAGCCTTATCAAAATTGTACTGGAAGAAGAAATGGGAGGAATGCATGATGCCAAATTTAAAGGGATCGAGAACCGAGGCCAATCTGATGGCGGCGTTTGCGGGCGAGTCTCAGGCGCGCAATAAGTACACGTATTATGCCAGCAAGGCGAAAAAAGAGGGCTATGTTCAGATCGCACAGATCTTTGAGGAAACTGCGCACAACGAGATGGAGCATGCCAAGATGTGGTTCAAGCTGCTGCATGACGGCGTTCCGGCAACGGCTGCCAATCTGAAGGATGCAGCCGATGGTGAGAACTATGAATGGACCGATATGTACAAAACCTTTGCAGAGGAGGCTCGGGCCGAGGGCTTTGATCACATTGCTATGTTGTTCGAGGGGGTTGCCAAGGTCGAGAAAGAGCATGAGGAACGGTACCGTAAGCTGCTCAGTAATGTAGAGGGCGGCTTGGTGTTCTCTCGTGACGGCGACATGCTTTGGCAGTGCCAGAACTGCGGTCATATTCATGTTGGTAAGGCTGCGCCGGAGGTTTGCCCGGTTTGTGCACACCCGCAGGCTTATTTCGCCATTAAGGCTGAGAATTATTAAGAATTTCTGCCTGATTCCGACCCTAAAGCATGCTGCGGGGGAGGCTGTAGGCATTTCAGGGAGTGTGGCTGCGAGCTGCCGCCATGCTTGCCGGGCGGTGTTTTCCGCCGCTTCGCACACATTGACAATGATCCAAATATGCTTTTGAGTCTGATATCAAAGATATGCCTGAGATCGAAGACCGCAATGGCCAGTGGCTTTCCAAAGCGTCTTGTATTTCGGTGCAGGGCGCTTTTTGTTGTGCCGGTGGGCTGCGGAATGGGTGTTGTGATCGGGACCGAAAGGGAATGACAAAATGGAAGAAAAAAGACTGGCGATCCTCGGTATTTTTATTCGTGAGCCCACGCGCAGCGAGGCGGTAAATGCGCTGCTGCACGAATACGGCGCCTATATTGTCGGGCGGCTGGGCGTTCCGTACAGAGAGCGCGGGCTGTCGGTGATTGCAGTGATCGTGGACGCACCGAATGACCAGATTAGCGCGCTTTCCGGCCGGCTTGGGCGGATTCCGGGCGTGCAGGCGAAGGCAATGTACACAAAATCATAAACCGGCTCCAAAGGGTTTCGAATGGCCTTTGGCCAGCTGCTTTTTTCCATGCGGAGGTTGATAAATATGAAAAAACGTATTTTTGCGGCATTACTGCTGCTTGTCCTGATTCTGAACGGATGTGGGGATTCCGGCGGCGGTGCGGACGTTCCGGCAGGCCAGGGGCAGGCGGCTGCGCCGGAACAGGCGCCGGACGCTTCGATTGCGGCTGAGGCGGGATATGAAGAGGGGGTAGCGACTCGGGTTGCCGCCCTTTCCGGGCCGACTGCAATGGGCCTTTCTTTGCTGATGACGGCGGAGAATGAGCACTACGACTTTCAGATCTATACGGCTGCAAATGAAATTGTGCCGCTGCTTGTTAAGGGGGAGGTCGATGCAGCGTTGCTTCCGGCAAACCTGGCTGCAAACGTTTACCAGCAAACAGAGGGCGCGGTCCGTGTACTGAATATCAATACTTTGGGCGTGCTGGAGGTAGTCGCACCGGCCGAACAGACCCTGGAAGGTATAGCGGATCTGAAGGGGAAGACCGTATATCTTGCAGCAACCGGCAAAGGGGCAACACCGGAATACGCAGCCCGTTCTCTTCTGCGGGCGGCCGGAACAGACGATGTGACGCTTGATTTCTCTAATCCGGAGCCTGCGAATGTTGTTGCAGCGCTGGCGGCGGATCCGGAAGCGATCGCGATTTTGCCGCAGCCCTTTGCGACGGTGGCCGTTCAGCAGAATGAGGCGTTGGAGATGAAGTTTAGCCTCAGTGAGGAATGGACGCGTTTGATGGAGGACGGAAGCCAATTGGTGACCGGCGTTACGGTGGTGCGTGCAGCATATTTGTCAAACCACCCGGCAGCTGCCGCGCAGTTTGCGCTGGATCAGGCGGAATCGGTCGAGGCGGTAAACGCTGATCCTGCTGCGGCGGCCGCGGCGATTGAAGCGTTGGGGATTGTAAAAGCGCCGGTTGCCCAAAAGGCTGTGCCGCGCTGCAATCTGGTTTGCATCAGCGGCGAGGAGATGCAGCAGGCGTTGGAAGCATACCTGGAAACCCTATATGCGTTTGACCCGGCCATGATTGGAGGGGAAATGCCCGCAGAAGATTTTTATCAGACATAAACAAATGGGTTTTGTCCGCATGACCGTTCAGGAACTGCACTGCGCACCACTTTGCGACATACGTCGTTCCATAAAAGGCGTGAAAATTTACGCGCGGTTTGTGGAGGGTCTGCGGTAAGGCAGCGG
>CANPPM010000067.1 GCA_947575935.1 uncultured Butyricicoccus sp.
GGCGTGGGACTGCAACTCCCTGATCCCCAGTTCGATTCTGGGTGGTACCTCCAAACTGCAGCAGGACCGCAGACATAGGATGTAAGATCCTTTGCCTGCGGTTCTGCTTTTGTTGTTTGGACACATCTCCCAATGTATGAACGTCCCAAAGGGCTCTCCGCTCGGCAACTCACGGAAACGGAGAACCCAGTTACGCAGCTTGCTCGCATCCTCCTGCCGCCCTTGCCCCGCGCACCTCCCAATCCCGCGCCTGATCTATAGTTTTGCCCATATCCGTATAAATTACCCCTTGACAGTCCATACACAATGGCGTATACTGATGTCTGTAAAGTAAATATGATTCTTCAGGGCAGGGTGTAATTCCCTACCGGCGGTACAGCCCGCGAACGCTTTGACAAAGCGCCGATTCGGTGAAACTCCGAGGCCGACAGTATAGTCTGGATGAAAGAAGAATGACAGGCTTTCCTCCGTTTCCCGGGGTTTCTTTGCCGTTTTCTGTCCTGGAATGCCGCGCATTTCAGGACAGTTTTTGTTTGCTCTGTTAAGATTTTCTCAACAGAGCTTTTTTTGATGATCAGCGAGGTGAATTCCACATGAACGATGCATTTTATATGCGGCGGGCGCTTGCGCTTGCAGAGCGCGGCGCAGGCTACGTCTGCCCCAATCCGATGGTCGGCGCAGTGCTCGTCAAACAGGGCCGCATCATCGGCGAGGGTTGGCACGCCCGCTGCGGCCAGCCGCACGCCGAACGAAACGCACTGGCCAACCGCACCGAAAGTGCGACAGGCGCAACCATGTATGTCACCCTTGAACCCTGCTGCCATTACGGGCGCACGCCGCCCTGCACCGAAGCCATTTTGGAACATAAACTTGCACGTGTAGTCGTCGGCTGTCTGGATCCCAATGCAAAGGTCGCCGGGCAGGGCGTCCAACGGCTGCGTGCACACGGCATAACCGTTGACGTTGGTCTTCTGGAATCGGAATGCCGGCGCCAAAACGAGGTATTCCTGCACTATATCACGACCGGGCTTCCCTTTGTCGTAATGAAATATGCCATGACGCTGGACGGCAAGATTGCCGCGCACACCGGCGACAGCCGCTGGGTCAGCGGCGAAACCGCCCGCGCGCATACCCATGCGATGCGCAGCCGCCTAACCGGCATCCTGGTCGGCATCGGAACCGTACTGGCCGATGACCCGCTGCTTTCCTGTCGGATAGCGCCGCAGGGTGACCCGCCGCGCTCGGGGCGCAACCCCATCCGGATCGTCTGCGACAGCCATCTCCGTCTCCCGCTGTGTTCGGCACTGGTTCGGACCGCGCGAGAAATTCCACTGATCGCAGCGCACACGGATGGCACGCCGGATCAGGCCGCCGCACTCGAAGCCGCCGGTGTTACCGTCTGGCAGTGCGCAGCACGGGACGGCCGGGTCGATCTAAACGATCTCATGCGGCGGCTTGGGGAGGCACAGATCGACAGCGTCCTGCTGGAAGGCGGTAGCGCGCTGCACTGGGCGGCCCTCGAAGCCGGGATTGTGCAAAAGCTGCAGGTTTATATCGCCCCCAAACTGGTCGGCGGCGCCGGTGCAAAGTCTCCGATCGGCGGCGCCGGGTTTGAGGAAATGCGCAGCGCATGTCTGGTATCAGATTCCCGGCTGACCTCATTGGACGGCGACCTGCTTTGGGAGGGCTACCTGCACAACGCAGAAGGGAGGGATACCCCATGTTCACCGGACTAATCGAAGAGGTTGGTACTGTCGCCCGGCTGGAAGGCAGCTCGCGCGGCGCGCGCCTTACCATCCGCTGCAGCACCGTACTCGAAGGCGCCCGCACCGGCGACTCTATCGCAGTGAACGGCGTTTGCCTGACAGTGACCGGGCACACCTCCGGCAGCTTTACCGCCGATGTCATGGCCGAATCCCTCCGCCGCTCCGGATTGGGGGCACTGCGCCCCGGGGACCCGGTCAATCTGGAACGCGCGATGCCGGCAAACGGCCGCTTCGGGGGGCATATTGTCTCCGGACATATTGACGGTACTGGCACAATTGAATCGTTTACCCCCGAAGGGGACGCCGCCGTCTGGGTCACCATCGCCGCACCGCCCGCGTTACTGCGCTATCTCGTGGAAAAGGGCTCCATCACGATCGACGGCATCAGTCTGACGGTCGCTTACGTGGACGCGCACCGCTTCCGTGTCTCCATCATCCCGCATACCGGCGCAGAAACCACGCTGCTGCGGCGCAGCCCCGGCGACACCGTCAACCTGGAATGCGATATCATCGCAAAATACGTCGAAAAACTGATGCAGCCGGCGGCATCGCCCCAAAGCAGCAACATCACTTTAGAATTTCTGGCCCAAAACGGCTTTTAGGGAGGAAGAATATGGAACACCAATACAGCACCATCGAACAGGCGTTGGAGGAGCTCCGCGCAGGGCGCCTGATCGTCACCATCGACGACCCCGACCGCGAAAACGAAGGCGACCTGATCTGCGCCGCACAATTTGCAACAACCGAAAACGTGAATTTTATGGCAGTCCATGCCAAGGGACTGATCTGTACCCCCATGAGCGAGGCGGTCGCCACCCGTCTCGGCCTAGAACAGATGGTCAAGGTCAACACAGATAACCATCAGACCGCTTTCACCGTCTCAATCGACCATACAGATACCACAACCGGGATTTCCGCTGAGGAACGCGGCCTCACCTGCCGTAAATGCGCCGATCCCCGGGCCAGGCCGGAGGATTTCCGCCGTCCCGGACATGTATTCCCATTGGTCTCGCGGCGCGGCGGCGTACTGATGCGTAACGGCCACACCGAGGCCACGGTCGACCTGTGCCGCCTGGCCGGACTGGAAGCCTGCGGCCTGTGCTGCGAGATCATGCGCGACGACGGCACCATGATGCGTACTACCGAGCTGCTGCAGATGGCGGGCCGCCTCGGTTTGAAAGTCATTACCATCAAGGCGCTGCAGGATTATTGCCGCCGCCATGACAAACACGTCGTGCGCGAAGCCGACGCACGGATGCCAACCAAGTATGGGGATTTCCGTATTCTTGGCTACGTCAACGACCTAACCGGCGAACATCATGTCGCATTGGTCAAGGGCGACATTGGCGACGGCCGCGGACTGCTCTGCCGCGTCCATTCCGAGTGCCTGACCGGAGACGTCTTCGGATCCCGCCGTTGCGACTGCGGCCAGCAACTGGCCGCAGCAATGCAGCAGATTGAGCGCGAGGGACGCGGCGTGCTGCTCTACATGCGGCAGGAAGGGCGCGGCATCGGGCTGATCAACAAACTGAAAGCATATGAACTGCAGGAGCGGGGGTTTGACACCGTCGAGGCCAATGTCAAGCTTGGCTTTGCCCCCGATCTGCGTGAATACTGGATCGGCGCGCAAATTCTGCAGGATCTCGGCGCACGCGAGCTTCGGCTGCTGACCAACAACCCAGAAAAAATCTATGGGCTGGACGGCTTTGGCGTCGAGATCGTCGAGCGCGTGCCTATCGAAATTGCGCCGCAGGCAGAAGACGCCTTTTATCTGCGTACCAAGCAGCAAAAAATGGGCCATATTTTCAAGCAGTCGCTTTAAATCCTATTTCTCAATGGGCGAACCGCCGGACCGGCGCCGGTTTTTTGCTGCGCACGATAATCCGCAGGGGCCCCAGGGAAACTGCAGTGCTTGTGTGGCTTAAAACAAGCCGCAATCCCTGTGCCATATTCTAAAAAACGGCGGCGCGCCTTCCCGGTATGTCTCCCTTTTAAAAAACCGTTTTCGACAGAAAACGCCCTTAAAACACCTGTTATCCGGTTGATACACACAATTTTTGAAACAATTCCAAGGAGGTATTTCTATCATGCATATCTTAGAAGGCAAGGTTGTCGGCGGACAGGAGAATTATGCAATTGTCGCCGCACGCTTTAATGAATTTATCGTTTCCAAGCTCATCAGCGGCGCAGAAGATACGCTCGTACGCCATGGCGTCTCCACCGACCAAATTACCCTTGCATGGGTTCCCGGCGCATTTGAAATCCCGATTGCGGCACAGAAACTGGCGGCCTCCGGCAAATACGACGCCGTTATCTGCCTCGGTGCGGTCATCCGCGGCTCGACCAGCCATTACGACTACGTCTGCTCCGAGGTCTCTAAGGGCGTGGCGCAGGTCGGCCTGCAAACCGGCGTCCCCTGCCTGTTTGGCATACTGACCACCGACAACATTGAACAGGCCATCGAACGCGCCGGCGCCAAGGCCGGCAACAAGGGCGCCGACTGCGCAATGGGGGCGATCGAAATGGTCAACCTGCTGCGTCAGTGCTGATCCGCCCCCCCTGCCGCCATAGCTTTTTGTAGGCTTGCCGGATTTCTGCACCACCTGTCTTTCTGCCAATCACATCTGTAAACAACGGCCGGGGGAATTGCTCCTCCGGCCGTTTTGCAACGAATCAAGCGCCTGCAGCGCACTTTTTCACAGTTTAAGCGGCCAGAGGAACACCCCTCTGGCCGCTGTCAGTTTGCAGATGCAGAACACTGATATACCTCGCCCGGCACACCGCTTCGGCAACCCGAAACGGCAGATACCAGAGCACTTTCTGGACGCAGGACGCCCAGTCCCCTTCAATCCTTGCCGCAGACTATGCCTGGCGGACTACAAAGGTCGGCGTTACGGAAAACGTCTGATTTTCCGGGACCGCGCTGCCCAGCGTACCTACAACGTACATCACCGTACTGTCATATGCGCCCAACGAAGTAATATGGATATCCTGTGAGGAATTGGCCCACAGCCAGTTGGTCCCGCCAAGGGAAACAGGCATCTGATCCGACAGCGTTTCCGGCTGGAAGCCAATCGCAATTTGATTCGGCCCTACATCAGGTCCATTGCTCCAGGTGGCGCCGTCAAGCTTACTCAAGTCCACCGCAGTATACACCACATCCAAGCTGACCGGAACACTGGAACGATTTGATACTGTAATACGCGGAGAAATCACTTTATTCTCCCCCTGGATCGAACGCCCCATATGAAACGGGACATAAGTCGGCATCGTCACCGACATAATGGCCGGCTCGATCTCGCCAACCATCAGCACCTGATTCGATGAACCAATCGGAATATCCGCACTCTGATAGGATGCCGCAAAGGCGGCAATCCCCTCCGCCTCAGCCGCATAGGCGCTGGTCAGCAGCAGCGCCGTAGCCAGCATCACCAGCAGTATGACAACAAACAATTTTCGTTTCATTTTACGATCTCCTTTCATTTCGCGCATTCTGTGCAAAAGCCAGCAGAAGGCAGTGGATAGGTTTCCGAATTCCAGTCCTGTCAGCCTGAACCGCCGCTTCCCAGGGGCGGCGGCCAGTCACGCGCATCCACGCCTGCTGCACCTGCGTTCACACAGCCCACTCTCAATCCCCGCCTGCATCCGCAAAGAATGACCAAAATCAGCTACAAATGGTGAGCGAAATAGCAGCCCCAGCCTGCCCAATATAAGATTGATCGTCTTCCCGGTACGCGTGAAAATACGCTGTTGCCGGATACCGGCCCGGCTCCAACACCTTGTCCAGCCGGTCATTTTCGATATACGACCCCGCAGGTAGCAGTTCTGACCGGTAAAGCAGCTCACTGGTCGCGTCCGCATAAATCTCCACCAGAAGAAGCTTGGCATTCTGTGCCGGGTTCTCCAACATCAAGTTCCCTTCTGCGCCGCCCGTTTCAAACACCGGACTTGCATTGATCGAAAACGCAATCATCCCCTCATCCAGCTGTTGCTGAAGCTCAGACTGCCGCTGCTCCATATCTATCCCCGGCAGAACGCCCATAACGGCATTATCATCCAGCTTCATGGAGCGTCCCTGACGCTGCACAATAAAAAATACAGCCGCCCCCACCGCTGCAAGGCAGACCGCGCAGAGCAAGATCCATTTCTTTTTCCGAGCTATCATATTCATAGATTTGATCCCTCCTGAATTCATTGTATATATGATATCATATAGAGCCCGGATAAATCTATAAAAACTTACTTATTTCAACAATAATTAACATAAAATTTACAGATTTTCCAAGCACCCAAAATATGGAGATATCAAGAAGTCCGAATCCTTTTTCCGCGATATATTTTCAAAAACAAAAGGGCAGCTGTACAGGCGTCCCCACCGCCGGAACGCCCTAAAAAGGCCCGCGTCCCCTTCTTCGCCTGCGGCACAGGAGCGCATCTTCCAGAAACTTTGCCATTTTGCCCGCACAGAAAACGGTGCAGCGCAAAAACCGCGTCAAAAAGGCGTAAAACCATCCCCTACAACGTTTTTCCACCAAATTCTCCAAATAAATTCATCGGAATGTGCAAACTTTTAAAAGAACGCTATTCCAACAGTTTTCTAGTAAATACCCATATTTCTCTTCGCTTTGGAATATTTTGGAATATTTTTAGTGCTTTTTGGCGTTTTGCACAGCAAAATGAGTTTTTTATGAGCAACTCTTGACTTTTTGACGAAGCAATGTTACAATTTGTTCATGGATGAAGGAAAGGGCAGCCAGATATCCCCCCTGCCGCAAACAGGGGGACTGGCCAGGGCTGCCTCTTTCCGGTCAGCCTTTTTCAGCAAAAAGGGAAAGACGAGAACCCTGAAGAAAGACTCTAAAACCTTGATGCTTCTGCATGCACAAACGGCAGCGGCAGCTGGGCGGCAATTCCCCCGGTTTTCCGCAGGGCAGCCCCGAACAGCTTCGCGGCCTATCTCGCGGCAGGCATCGGAGAAAGATGAAAATTTGAAGGGCCTGTATGCGCAGGCCCCAAGAGAAGAGGGTAAGGAATGGTATTTACAGTTGTTTCATTTATTGCCTTTACGGTACTTGTCGCGGTGATCTCCTGGTGGAAGACCCGGGATGACGATCTGTCCACGAAAGAGGGGTATTTCCTCGCCGGCCGCGGGCTTCCAGGCATCGTCATTGCAGGTTCGCTGATGATGACCAACCTCTCTGCCGAGCAGCTGGTCGGCACCAACGGGCAGGCTTTTGCAGGAAACATGAGTACAATGGCTTGGGAGGCAACCTCAGCATTCGCACTGATTGTGCTGGCGTTCGTCTTCCTGCCCAAGCTGCTGCGGGGCGGCATCGCCACCATCCCGGAATTTTTCGAGATGCGCTATGATACCTTTACCATGCGGCTGTTTTCAGTGCTTTTCCTGATCGCTTACGTCGTTACAATGCTTCCCACCATCCTATATTCAGGCGCGGTCGCACTGGTCCATATTTTTGATATCGAGGGCATGTTTGGCGTCAGCTATTTCACGGCAATCACGGTCATCTGCATCGGCACCGGTGTTATTGGCATGTGCTACGCGGTCTTCGGCGGGCTTAAGGCGGTCGCCTATTCGGATACAATCAACGGTGTCGGCCTGATCATCGGCGGCTTTGCGGTCCCAATCCTAGCGTTTATCGCACTGGGTAAGCTGGACGGCGGCGGCTTTATGGCCGGCGTACAGCACTTCATTACCGCAACGCCCGAAAAAATGAACGCCTGGTCAGCCCCTGCGGCCCTGCCGCCTGAAATCCCGTGGCCGCTGCTGTTCACCGGCATGTTTGTCAACAACCTGTTCTATTGGGCGACCAACCAATCGATCATCCAGCGCTCACTGGGCGGAAAAAATCTGGCAGAAAGCCAAAAGGGCGCTATCTGGGCCGGTTTCTTTAAATGTTTGGACGTCTTTGTAATCGTCATCCCCGGCATCATGGCATTCCAGCTTCTTGCTGCAAATGGCCAGATGGATACCTCCGTCGGCATGGGCGCCGACCAGGCCTATCCGCTGCTGGTAATGGAAGTCCTGCCCAAACCGCTGATGGGCTTCTTCGCTGCCGTAATGTTCGGCGCAATCCTGTCTTCGTTCAACTCCGTGCTCAACTCCGCCTCCACCATCTTCACGCTGAATATCTGGCAGCCCCTCTGGGGACGAAATGCAGACAACAGCAAAGTCGTCAAAACCGGCCAGCTGTTCGGTACGATCGTCGGCGTAGTTGCAATCGCTATCTCACCGTTCGTCATGAACTTTGGAACCGGCATTATGAATTTTATTAATGAATGCTGGGGCTTTTTCTCCATGCCGCTGCTGACGGCGGTACTGTTCGGCCTGCTGACCAAACGCGCGCCGGCGATCGCACCCAAAATCGTCGTGCCGATCCATATGGTACTGTACGGCGCAAGCAAGGTCGTCCCATTCTGCAGCCGTTTCCATTATCTCTATGTCGTGTTCGCGCTGTTCGTGCTTGAATGCATCATCTACGGCATATGCATCAAGGTATGTCCGCGCAGTACCGACTGGGAGATGCCCGACGCCAAGGTTATGGATATGACCCCCTGGAAAACCGGCAAAATCTGGGCCGGTGTCGGCGCTGCAGTCGTGCTGGCAATGTACCTGATCTTCTCCCCAATCGGCATCGGAAAGTAACGCGTTCTCCTGTGCAGACGATTCCCGCACATCTTCAGAAGGGCTGCCCCGGTCCGCCTTGCGGATTTGGGGCAGCCCCTCTGTTTTGCAAACCAACTTTCAGACCGGCCGTCCATGGCTTTCGAACGGTTCCAACCGTCTTCCCTGCCCCCTGGGCCACACAGATTGCCCCGCTGTCCGCGTATCAACCGGCCGTGAAGAATCCCTATTTGTGGAAAATACCCCTTGACGCCATGCGTTCCTGAGGGTACAATAAAGCCTACCCGCATAGAAGAGGAGGCGATGAAAAATGTACAAATCCCAGGGGCGCCGGCTGCACATCGGCTTGCGCACTGTCAAAACAGGGCTGGCAGTCGCCCTCGCGCTGCTGGCCGCCAGCCTGCGTGACGCTGCCATGCCGATCTTCGCTGCAATCGGCGCAATCGGCGCAATGAGCCGCACCCTGTACGACAGCCGCCGCGCCTGTCTGACCCAGTTTGTCGGCATCCTGCTCGGCTGCACGCTGGCCTATGGGTTCGTCACCATATTTCCCTTTTACCGCGACCCCGCAGCCATCGGGCTCGGCCTGATCGCGATGATCGCCATCTGTAACTATTTTCAATGGGACTACGCCATTTCCCTGTCATGTATCATCTTCGTATCGATCTGTCTGAACAGTGAGGACGTTTTGTGGTACGCAGCCAACCGTTTCATGGATACGGCAACAGGCCTGATCATTGCCTATGCAGTGAATGCGCTGATCAAACCCTATAACAATCGCGGCGCCATCCTGCGCGAATTGGACAACCTGCTCGCTGCGGTCCCCCCCCTGCTGCGCGAACGTGTAGCAGCCGAGCGTTATCCCGACCCTGCGCCTCTGACCGAACGGCTGCACCAGCTGGATGACGAACTGACGATCTACGAACAGCAAACCTTTCCGCATAAAAAGGAACGCCGCAGGGACTGCGCATATCTGCGCGGCTGCTTCCAGCTGGCGACACGCATCCTGCAGGAGCTGGAGGCGCTCTGCGTCATGGATGTCCCCGGCGTCCCTTCGCCGGAAACCCTGCAGCGGCTGTCCGAATACGGCATTGATGTACCCGGACGCGGGCAGACATCGGCGGACCAGCACTCTCAAGTGATGAATTACCATCTGCATAACCTGTTGGACGCCTATGCCTATTTGAAGGAGATGCGGAAGGAAACCGCGCTCCCTGACAAGCGGTGAATGTCCCGCACCCCGGCACGCCCCCACAATCCGCCAAACAAGGTCTGACAAATGAATTTCCCGATCCGCCAAAAGGCTTTCGGCCATTTAAAAAATTCCCGCAAAGGGTGCATCCAATTGCATCCTTTGCGGGAATTCCCATTCTCCCCCTCTGCTCCCTGCCGGACGGGCAGTCCCCCTGCGTGTATCCGACAGCCTCTATACAATCTGCCAAAATAAGCCGTGCTGCGTACAATACCAAAACAGCCTGCCATGGGCAAAGGCCGGAATGCGCGCCTGCAGCCCCCACTCCGGATACTGCCTGCGCAACATCAGGCTATCCCCTGTCAGCAGCGCTACAAAAGCGATATAATGCCCCTTTTCCATCGGGTGATCGGCTGTAACATAATATTCCTGCTCAATCAGCTCCACTGACAGCCCGTTCTCCGCTTTGACCGGCTGCGCGGGCCGCAGCTTTTTGCCGCAGCAGGCGACCGATGCCTCAGCCACTGCGGTCAACACGTTCCCGCAATCCGGACAAATGTAAAAACACAGTCTTTTCATATTTCCTCCTGACAGTTCATTGGCTCCCAGGTCCCCGGCCAGCAGCTCCTCCAAACCGACCCCCAACGCATCAGCCAACAGCGGAAGCAGCGAAACATCCGGGCATCCCAACCCCCGCTCCCACTTAGAGACCGCCTTATTGCTGACATGCAGCTGCTCGGCCAACTGCGATTGCGTCAGGTGCAGTTCCCTTCGCAGGGTATAAATCAGTTTTCCGGTTTTGATTTGATCCATTGCGGTTTCCTCCTGTGTTTCATGCTTTATTATACTGTACATCGGCAGGAAATGCAATCCACACTTCACAAAGTCCATACAAACGGGCGCTGCCGCTGTATATAAGCCCAAGGGCTCTATGAATGGGGCTATTCCCGCAGCGAGCCGATGGCCGTTGCGCCAGTCAATAAGGTGGAAGAGGTGCTCCGCTTTGCCACCTCCGTCATCCCGCCCGACCGCATTTTCATGGGCATACCAAATTACGGCTACGACTGGGCATTGCCCCGAGGTTCTCCCCCTGTTAAAGCCCCAGTCCAAGTAAAAAACGGATTGCCAAAGAGAACCGGAAATGATATAATATTTTTGAAAGTTCGTCCCGCCGGAGACCGGAGGTCCGTGCCGCCGCATGCCTTACAGCGCCTTGGCCGTCCTCCCCCGCAGGGCTCTTGCCGGATGGACCAAAAGGACCAACAGAAAGGCGCGGTTACTTATGAAATGGAACGGTTTCCTGCTGCTGGCGGCAGGAATATTTGCTTTGATGACAGCTTGCAGCAGCCAAGAGCCGCCTGCAGATACCGCCCCCCAGGCCGCCCCCGAACGGCGGACTTAACGGTTGGGGGGGGGGCGGGGAAGAGGCGGTCCAGCAGGAGGGATTTTGCTAGTT
>CANPPM010000068.1 GCA_947575935.1 uncultured Butyricicoccus sp.
GGAAGTATGGCGGAAAAAGGACCGTTGTTTGGGCGTATTGACATTTTTCAAACAAACCCTAAACCAAAAACAGCCGAAAAAATTTCCCCCGCGGCCTATTCGGCATCTAAAAACAATCCAAAGCCGCCGGCACGGGCTTTTCCCACGCCGGCGGCTATTTCTACAAAAACACTTTCCTGCCTGCAGGAGCTTCTCCCGTCTTTCCGCTCCCGGACGCCGTCCCCTCTGCACGCCCTGCTTTGGGTCCTGCCTGGATACGGATTAGCCGGATACGGTACATGCGGCAGCGGGATACACACCTGCGGCGGCACCCTCCTCCTGCACCAGATTGCTGCCAAAAATCTTTGTCAGCATCTCTTCCGGAACATGATCCACCGGATAAGACATCTCAATATATTTTCCATTTTCCAACACCAGGGAAACCCGGACACGGCTGCTGATGCGGATGCCAAAGCGGTCGCAGTCTTCACGAGTCACCAAGTTGTCAATCAGCGCGGCAATCTCTTCCTGATGATTGGTCGTATATTGCACCCATTCGTCGTATTCCTCCGATCCTTCCCGTACACGGCCGTCCCAGACTGTCAGGCTGGAAATTTCCTCTGCCCGGAGCGGCGCCGGTTCATATTTCACATACGCCTGCAGCAGCTCTAACGTCCGATGATAAGAGGGATAGATAGATACACGATACCCGTATTCCCTACCGGCTTTGTCCATGTTGTCCGGATCATAGGTGCTCAGCCGAATCCACCCGATCTGGCCCTCTTCCGCCGCCTGCGCAGGCGTAAAGTCCAGCACGTCCGCCTGCAGCGCCGCAATCAGCTTTTCCATCTGCGCCGGATCACGCAGGGTAGACAGATCCCCGCGCAGCGCATCCTCCAGGACCGCCATCGGTTTCCTGTCCGGGTTCTCTTTCAGATACTCCGTAAAACGGAAAGCGTTGTTATACCCAAACAAATAATCCCGTGAATAGAGAATGGTATTGATCAGCCCTTCACTTTCCCCATCTATCGGGATACAGTATTGGCGTTCCGTCATCCTTTCGCCACGCAGGCCATAACCGATGATCAGATGATAATAACGATCCACTTGCTTTCTCCGTTCGGCGACCTCCTCCGTCTCACGCCACGTTAACGCCTGGCTCGCCAAAAGATCCAGATTCTCTGTCCCCATTCTGCTCAGCTGCAGCACGGCCTGCACAACCTCCGGATCGGTTATCTTTTGCCCAAATTGCTGCCGCTGCGCCTCTGTCCTGGCGCCGCTCGACTCCTCAATGGCAGTCAGGTCGTACAGCCCGACCCACTCGACACGCTCCGTCTTCGGGAGCCATGCGGAGTAACCAAATACGTCTTGCTGCAGCCCAAAGGTCAGCGCTAACGAAGCTGCCGTCACCGCCAACAGCATCCCAGGATGCCGGAAACCTGACCGAATATCGGCGTCATATGCCGCCTCTGTGATGCAGTGACAGGCCGCCACGGCAATTGCCACAAACAAAAGAAGCCAAAGATTGCTGGTAGGGCCGATAATATCATCTATCATGCAGGCGCTCCCCATGCCCAACACAATGCAGGTATAAATTTTCAGCGGCAGCTGCAGCTGTCGAAATGCGACAGCCGTACCGGCACGTTCGCTTGCGCGGCGGCAGAACAAAACAACAGACAGCGCCAGCGCCGCCGCGCCTATCAGCACATAGCCGGGGAGAAACCGCCCGACTATACTTTCATCCGTTCTAAGAAAACCTATAACCGGGCAATAAACTGTACTGTCATACAAATTCTGGCTGCTATACGCCGGATAATACTGCCTTGCAAAGATGTCATATACCTCGACCGCAACCATAACCGAGCAATGCGCCCAACCGTTCAGCATAAACGAAAACATCGTATTGCCGCACACCACCGCGCACAGGATAGAAATTCCATAAACCGTAAAAAATGCAAGTAAGTCAATCCCGATACACTGGAGAAACGGTCCCCACGGAATCTTTGCGCCATAACAGACGGCAACCACTGCCGCAAGCAGTTCGACCACGAAATAGGCAGGCAGCACCAGCAGCAGCCCGGCGGTAAACTTGGTTGCATAGAGTCCGCTGCGCCGGACGGGCAGCGAACAGTAGAAATCTACCTGCCGCCGGTCATGCAGGAATCGAAACAGCACGATCCCACACAGCGCCGCCATGATCATCAGCCCCAACCTCGGCATCATGTTCGACTCTCCTGTCAGCATCTTCGGCAGCTCTGCCGCAATGGTGCTTCGAGCCGTTTCCTCTGTGATTTCCCAATACCCGATTTCTGCAAGCTGGTCCTGCGCACGGATGATCATCGGCAGCGGCGCCGCAAGCAAGAACCCTAGAATTGATAACGCAAGCGCCCACAGATTCCGGGACACTTCGCTGCGTACCAATTTAAAGGACAAGTTTTTTAACGTCATAGCCCGCCACCTCCGTTTCACTGATAAAAATTTCCTCCAGCGTCAGCGGGAGCATTTCGAAAAACATCGGCTGAATGGCATGAAATTCCCGCTTAATATCCTCTGCCGAGCCGCGTACCACCAGCGTATACAAAGATCCGCGCTGTTCCTGCGACAAAATCCGGATCCGTGAAAAAACCGTATCCGCACCATCCCCGTTAAAGATCACCTGCAGCTTATGGATGCCCAACCGCATCTCATCCAGATCGCGAGAAAATAAGATGCCGCCCTTATGCAGCAGCCCAACATGATCGCAGATATCTTCCAGCTCCCGCAGATTGTGCGACGCCACTACCGGCGTCAGCCCACGCTCCGCCACATCGGCGGCAAACAGGCTTTTGACTGTCTGCCGCATGACTGGGTCCAGACCATCGAACGTTTCATCACAAAACAGGTAATCGGCGCCTGAGCACAGCCCGCAAATCACCGAAACCTGCTTTTTCATTCCCTTCGAAAATGTGCGCAGTTTACGCCGCATATCCAGCCCAAAGGCCTGCATCAGCTGATTCCATCGGATGTTGTCAAAATCCGGATAATGCATCTGATAATAGTTTTTCAGCTCCTCCGGTGAAGCGCCCGGAAAAAAATACTGCTCATCCGAAATGTAAAAACACCGGCGCTTGACCGACAGATTTTCGAAAACTTCCTTATCATCTATCGCAAGCGTCCCCTCATCCGGACGCAGAATACCGGCCAGAAGCCGCAGAAAAGTCGATTTCCCTGCGCCGTTTGTGCCAATCAGCCCAAAAACCGACCCATTTTGCACCTCCGCAGACACATGGTCCAGCGCCAGGATCCCGTCGAAACTTTTGCTTATATTTTTCGCCACGATCATGGCGCCTCCACCTCCTTTTCAAAAATCCAACCCGTAATCGCCGCATCATCCGCACCCAGCGCCCGCGCCGCCTTTACCAGCGCCCGCAGCTGCAGGGCAATCTCCGCCAGCCGGCGGTCGCGGACCGACGTGCCGTCTGCAGAGACAAAATTCCCTCTGCCCTTCACAGAATAGATCACTCCTTTCGATTCCAGCAGTGCAAACGCGCGCTGTATAGTGTTCGGATTGATGGACAGCTCGGCTGCCAATTGGCGGACACTTGGAAGCTGCGCCTCAGCGGCGTATACCCCGTGTACGACCAAATCTTCAATTCCCGCTGCAACCTGCTCATAGATCGGGCGGGCATCCCGATAATCAATGTTCAGCATTACCGTCCTCCTCTCTGTATTATGTGTATTATTCTAGCTAGTACAGTTAGTATACATTAGTTCCATCCTCTTGTCAAGCCGTATTTTTCCTTGATTGGGATCCATCTACAGAGCCATGATAGCCGATCCCCTGGAACACGGCCGGCCGCCGGAGTCTGCCAAATGTGGGATCCTGATTCTTTTTTCTTCTGTTAATTTCCCCGAAATGTGCTATAATAGGTTTATGCTTATCTTCACCGGGCATCCTCTGCCCGGCCCGCAGACGAGTCCGGCATACGCCGCGCAGGCGCCGGAGACACCGTGTAGTTTCTGATAAGCGTTTCTTGACCGGTTATGACATCATTCCTAGATATGGAAAGGAGACGGCGACATGAAAAACAGCATTGTTTACCGCCTTCTCGCAAGGCCTATGCGCTTTGACGAGCTGAAACGGGCGCTCCCCGAAATGAGCAAGCAGGCGCTCATTGCCGAATTGGAAACCCTTGGGGAGGCAGGCCTCATCCTGCGCAACAAAAAAAACCGTTATGCGCAGGCCGAACATTTTGGATGCACCGCCGCGACCTTCCTCGCAACCGAGCGCGCATTTGCCTTTGCCCGGCCGGACGAGCCGCGCCCCGAGGGCGACATATTTCTCCCTCCCGGCAAGGACGGCGGCGCATGGCACGGCGACCGGATCCTGATCCAAATCCTGCCCTCTTCCCGCGGCCATAAGAGCGAGGGCGAAGTCGTACGGATTCTGGAGCGCAGCCGTACCGAGATCACCGGGGAAGTGCAAATGCGTGGAAAATCCTATTTCCTGCAGCCGGCGTCGGCAAAATACCCGAAAATCGTCCTGCCCAAAGGCAAGCTGAACGGCGCGCAGCCCGGCGACCATGTAGCGGTGCAGATGATGTTTTATGGGGAAGGGGGGTTGCCGCCTCAGGCTGCCGTCACGGCCATACTGGGCCTGGAAGGCACGATGGAAGCCGCGGTCGCAGGTATCCTGCGTGAAAACGGCATTACCCTGCAGTTTACCGAAGAAAGCGAGCGGCAGGCCGCCGCCTGCGGGGAAACCGTCGACCCAGCCGAAGCCGCGCGGCGGCTTGACCTGCGGGATCAGGTCATCTTTACCATCGATGGGGACGATGCCAAGGACTTTGACGACGCTGTTTCTCTGAAACCGCTGGAAAACGGGCGCTTTGAGTTAGGCGTGCATATTGCCGACGTCTCCCATTACGTGACCCCCGGCAGCCCACTGGACGACGAAGCCTGGCGGCGCGGCACCTCGGTCTATTATCCCGGCCATGTGATCCCCATGCTGCCGTTTGCCCTGTCGCATGGGATCTGCTCCCTGAACCCCGATACCGACCGTCTGACTTTCTCAGCGCTGATGGAGGTCGACCAGGACGGGCGGCGATATGGCTGCCGGTTTGCAAAATCGGTGATCCACTCTAAGGCGCGCATGACCTACAACCATGTGAACCAAATCCTAGCAGGAGACGCCGCCCTTCGGGAACAGTATGCGGCGCTGACGCCGACCTTTGAACGGATGGCTGCGCTGGCTGAGGCGACCCGCAAACGCCGGATGGAGCGGGGCGCGCTTGATCTCGATATTCCCGAACCTCAGATCCTCGTGGACGGAGCCGGTATGCCTACCGATGTGCAGTACCGGGAACGCGGGGCTGCCGAAAAACTGATTGAAGAGTTTATGCTAATGGCAAACGAAGCTGCCGCCGAATTTCTGGAAAAGCGCGGAAACCCGTCGGTCTTCCGCGTCCATGAATCCCCCGACCCGGAAAAGCTGCGCGCCTTTGCCGCCTTTGCCCGCCCATTCGGCTATCGGGTCGACGCAAGCAAGCCGCAAAATACCCGTCAGCTGCAGGCTGTACTTGACGGCGCCAAAGACGATCCCAAGCAACGCGCCCTGCCCTCCCTGCTGCTGCGCTCCCTCGCACGCGCCCGCTACAGCGCCGAATGCCTGGGACACTACGGATTGGCGGCACGGTATTACCTGCACTTTACTTCTCCAATCCGGCGATATCCTGACCTTGCCGCCCATCGGATGCTTTATAAGGCGATCAGCGGCCAGCAGTTCACCAAAACCGACCTCACCTTTTGTGAGGAAGCGGCCGGGCAGTCCACCGCCCGGGAATACGCTGCCGACACCGCCGAACGCGAAATCGATAAGCTCTACCTCGCGGCCTATATGCGGCAATTCATCGGAGAAGTGTTTGACGGCGAGGTTTCCGGCGTGACGCCGTTTGGGCTATTTGTCTCGCTGCCCAACTCGGTCGAAGGACTGGTACGCATCGAAACCCTCCCGGGTGATTATTATGAATATATCGAGGAGCGTATGGAGCTGCGCGGGCAGCGTTCGGGCTTCCGGTATACCATCGGCACGGCAATGCGCGTCAAACTGACCGCCGCAAACCCGGTAAACGGGCAGATTGATTTTGTCCCGGACACGGCGGCCTCTGAAACACAGGCACGCGGCTGAAATGCCACCCGCTGACAGCCTGTCCATGCAGAAACCCCGGCGCACCGCTTTTTCCGCAAACATGCGGGCCGCTGTACGCCGCCTTTCCCCATTTCTCCGTGAGGGACTGCCCCTCCGGTATTCATTCACTAAACCGTGGAGGGACCGAAGGCATGGCTGCGATCATGCCTTCCAGGCCCCTTCTTCATTTTGGAGGCGATTTAAAATGCCAGGACTTGTTCTGGAGGGCGGCACCTTCCGCCCGGTTTTTTCCTGCGGCGTGATGGATGCGCTGCTTGACCATGATATACTCTTTGACTATGTAATCGGCGTCTCGGCAGGCATTACTGACGGTATTTCCTATGTTTCCCGGCAGCGGGGACGCAACCTAAAGGTCATCCGCGCATTCCGCAACGACCCGCGCTATCTGTCCCTGCGCAATTATCTGCGCGGCGGCTCCATGTTTGGGCTTGAATTTATTTATCACGAAATCCCGATGCGTTACTTCCCCTTTGACTGGCAGACCTATCACGCCTACAAGGGCAAGATTCTGGTCGGGGTGACCAATATCCGAACCGGGATGCCCGAATATCTGGACGGCATGCAGCTGGATGAACGGTGCACCATGCTGCGTGCGACCTGCGCAATCCCATTTTATTTCCCGCCGATCCGCATCGGGGACGAACGTTATTATGACGGCGGCCTCTCGGACTCCGTTCCGATCCGAAAATCCCTGCAGGACGGCAACCGAAAAAACCTGATCCTCCTCACCCAGCCAAAAGGCTACCGCAAGGAAATGACGCGCGCCACCCTGCATGCTGCCAACGCCCTGCAGCTCCGATATCCCAAACTGGCAGAGACCATGCGCCGCCGCCCCAAAATGTATAATGATACCATCTGCTTTTGTGAACAGCTGGCGGAAAAGCGCCCCGCCGATACCGTGCTGCTGCGGCCGGAGGAGCCGATTGATTCCTTTGAAAGCAGTGTTGCACGCCTGACAGACGCCTACCGGCAGGGCTATGAAATGGCAGAACGGCATATGGACCGGATTCAAGCCCTGTTTGACCACTGAGATGCCGCGCGCCAATCCGCATTTTTCCTGCTGGGAAATCTGGAATCAGCTTCCATTTAATAGAAAAAACTAGACAAAAATGGTTTGTCAAAGTTTTTTATTTTTATGCGTGCAGCCAAAACTTTAGCAAATTAAAGGGCTGTCCTCAAAAAACTATTGTATGGAGCCCTTCCGAGTGGTAAAATAGCAGTGTTGTTACAAAGAACCTATCTTTAGAATATGTTGGAGGTCAATCAGTATGTCTTTGAAGAACGCCTACCTATGCAAAGTATATGAGGGGCTTGCACAGCGCAACGCCCATGAGCCCGAGTTCCTGCAGGCTGTCCGCGAGGTTTTTGAATCCCTCGAGCCGGTTGTCGAAGCCCGTCCCGAAATTGAAAAAAACGGTATTATGGAGCGCATTGCCGAGCCCGAGCGCATCGTCAATTTCCGTGTTTCCTGGGTCGACGACAACGGCAAGGTGCAGGTCAACCGCGGCTGGCGCGTCCAGTTTAACTCCGCAATCGGCCCCTACAAGGGCGGCCTGCGCCTGCATCCTTCCGTCAATCAGTCGATCATCAAATTCCTCGGCTTTGAGCAGATTTTCAAGAACAGCCTGACCGGGCTGCCCATGGGCGGCGGCAAAGGCGGCTCAGACTTTGACCCCAAGGGCAAGAGCGACAATGAAATTATGAAGTTCTGCCAATCCTTTATGACCGAGTTATCCAAACATATTGGCGCGGATACCGATGTACCGGCAGGCGATATTGGCACTGGCGCACGCGAAATCGGCTATATGTTCGGCCAGTACAAACGCCTGCGCAACGAATTTACGGGCGTGCTCACCGGAAAAGGTCTGAGCTACGGCGGTTCGCTGGCGCGTACCGAAGCAACCGGCTACGGCGTCTGCTATTACATGAATGAAATGCTGAAAGACAAAGGGACCTCTTTTGCGGGCAAGACGGTTGTCATTTCCGGCTCCGGCAACGTCGCCATCTACGCCAACCAAAAGGCAACCCAGCTGGGCGGCAAAGTGATCGCCATGAGCGATTCCAACGGCTATATTGTGGACGAAAACGGAATTGACTACAAAGTGATGCAGGAGATCAAGGAAGTGAAACGCGACCGCATCAAGACTTACGTCAATTACGTACCGACGGCAAAATATGTAGAGGGCTGCCGCGGCATCTGGGGCGTGAAATGCGATATTGCACTGCCCTGTGCAACGCAAAATGAGCTGAACGGCGAGGAAGCAAAACAACTGGTCGCAAACGGCTGCATTGCCGTTGCAGAAGGGGCAAACATGCCCTGCACCCCCGAAGCGGTCGAGGCCTTCCAGAGCGCGGGGATCGCGTTTGGCCCGGCAAAGGCGGCAAACGCAGGCGGCGTCGCGACCTCCGGCCTTGAAATGAGCCAGAACAGCCAGCGGCTCTCCTGGACTTTTGAAGAGGTCGACGCCAAGCTGCATCAGATCATGGTCAACATTTACGCTGCCTGCAAGGATGCCAGCGAGCGCTACGGCATGTCGGGCAACTTGGTTGCGGGCGCAAATATCGCAGGCTTTGAGAAGGTTTGTGACGCTATGATCTGGCAGGGCGTCGCCTATTAAAGGGACACGCTCCTGCAGTTCCACACGGCAGCAACGCCCCAATGGGCCCGCCGCCGCTTCGCCGGGGCGTAGCGTTCCGAATCCACAAACGCCCCGTAGTTCTTTCCCGCCTGCGGGCGGATGCTTCAGGTTTTTCCTACAAACGCTCACTGACCGGCTTGCCATCTCTATGGCAGGCCGGTCAGCCATCTTTGCACGGCAAAACGGGCAAAGATACGCCTCCAGAGAAACAGACGGGTCATGCTCTGTGAAAAATATGGAGAATCTGCACAAAAGGGACTGGTAAATTGACACGATATCTGGTATACTAACAATATCACGATATGTCTGAAAGGAAGGTTCTCCACAACATGAAATTGACTTTAGAAGGCCTGCATGCAAAAGCCGGCTGGGAAAGCTACCGCCTCCCAACATATGACATTTCCGCCATGCGGGAACGCACCGCAAAGCATCCCACCTGGCTTCATTTCGGCGCGGGCAGCATCTTCCGCGCTTATCCCGCCATGCTGGTTCAGCGCCTGCTGACCGCCGGGCTGATGAATACTGGCATCATCGTCTGTGAAAGCTACGATGAAGAACTGATTGACCGTGCCTATCGTCCTTTTGACAATCTTTCAATCGCCGCAACCCTCCACGCCGACGGTTCCATCAAAAAAGAGGTCGTCGGCTCCATCACGGAGAGCCTGAAGCTCAGCGAAGACTGGAACCGTGTGCGGGAAATTTTCTGCGATCCCGGCCTGCAGATGGTTTCCTTTACCATCACGGAAAAGGCCTACACCCTGCGTGAAGGCAACCGCGAATTTAAGGAATGTGTAATCGACGACTTGGAACGCGGCCCAAAGCACTGCACAAACGTGATTACTGCGGTCACCGCCATGTGTCTCGAACGCAGGAAGGCCACCGACAAGCCGCTGGCGCTCGTTTCGCTTGACAACTGCTCGCACAACGGCACCCGCCTGCAGCGCGCCGTACTTGAGGTCGCGCGTGTCTGGAAAGAGCACGGCTTTGTGACCGACGACGACATTCAATATCTGACGGCCAAGATCGCCTATCCCTATTCCGTCATTGATAAAATCACGCCTCATCCGGATCAGCGCATCCTAGAGGTTATTCAATCTGACGGCATCGAAGGGGCAGAGATCAATTATACCGCAAAGGATACAGCCGCAGCAGGCTTTACCAACGCTGAAAAGACTCAATATCTGCTGATTGAAGACAAATTTCCAAACGGACACCCGCCCCTTGAACAGACCGGCGTAATTTTTACCACGCGTTCCATCGTCGACCGCACCGCACGGATGAAAGCCTGCACGTGCCTTAACCCGATCGATACCACCAATGCGATCTTCGGCTGCCTCTTCGGGTACGAAACAATTGCCGAAGTGATGCGGGATGGCGATGTACTCAACTTTATCCGCAAAATGAGCTATGACGAGGCCATCCCCATGGTCAGCGACCCGGGTGTCGTCGACCCGTGGGAATTCCTGCATGAGGTCCTGACCGAGCGCCTGCCCAACCCCTATCTGGCCGATCAGCCATACCGCATTGCAACCGATACCTCACACAAACTAGGCATGCGGTTTGGCGAGACCATTCTGGCCTATTACGATTCTCCGACCCCCAAACACCGCGCCTCACGGCTGCGGTATATCCCCTTTGTGCTGGCAGGATGGCTGCGCTATCTGATCGGCGTAGACGATGCGGGCCGGGCGATCGAGCTTGCCCCCGACCCCCGTATGGATTCCCTGCGCGACACGCTCTCCAACGTAGAACTGGGCACGAGCGTACCCATGCGTAAAATTGAACCCATTATCTGTGACAAATTTATCTTTGGCGTCAACCTGGCCGAGGTCGGGTTGGACGATACCGTACTGTTTTATTTTAATGAAATGCTGAAGGGGCCCGGCGCAGTCCGCACCATGCTGAAACGCGTTTGCAGCGATGAGATTTTTTTCCATTACAACTGATCTTTCTTCAGAAAAATGCAATCCGCCCTCCAACCGATCGTTGACAAAAAAAGAGCCGTTTCAAACGGCTCTTTTTTCATTGGACAGGCTCCACCGCTTTGCGGACGTACAGCCATCAGCCCATCCGCCGCTCTAACGCGCGGCGGCGTTCCTCCCGCCGTTCCCATTCGTCCGGATCTAAGGGCAGATACCAATTCAGACGGTACGGGCTATCCGGACGGCGCCAAAGTCCCTCATAGATCTG
>CANPPM010000069.1 GCA_947575935.1 uncultured Butyricicoccus sp.
GCGAGCGCGCACAGCACGGCTGTGAGTCCCACCGCCGTCAGGACGATCTGCTTTTCGTTCCAACCGCATATCTCAAAATGGTGGTGAATCGGCGCCATCTTAAACAGGCGCTTTCCATGGGTCATTTTAAAATAACCTACCTGCAAAATGACCGAAACCGTCTCTACAATATAAACCGCCCCGACCAGGATCAGAATGACCGGCATCCCGCAGGCAAATGCCAGCCCGGCTACCGCCCCGCCCAGGAAAAGCGATCCGGTATCCCCCATAAACACCTTTGCAGGATTGAAATTATAGAGCAGGAAGCCAAGCAGTCCGCCGGCCAGCGCCCCTGCGAATACCATCGCGCCAAGGTTCTGCTGCCGCTGCGCTACCAGGGCAAAAAAGACCGCGACCGGCAATGTGACGCCGGCGGCCAGCCCGTCGATGCCGTCGGTCAGGTTGACCGCATTATCACACCCAACAATCACGAAACAGGCAAACAGCACAAATACCGGCCAGGGCAGCAGCAGAGTGACATCGACAAACGGCAGATAGATCTCGGGCAGGGTATTGCCGAACAAACGCAGCATCGATATAAACACGGCCGCAACCACAATCTGCAGCACAAGCTTTTGCAGGGCGGTCAGCCCCGCATTGGCCTTATGCTTGATTTTTGCATGGTCATCCACAAATCCGACCAATCCATAAAGCAGCGCCAACCCAAAGACCGCGAAATAATGGGGGATGCCGCCTGCAGCCGGGCCGCCGCGAAATACGCCGGTCAGCCCCCCCAGCGCAAACATAGCGGCCGCAATCCCAATCATAAACATAAAACCGCCCATGGTAGGGATATTTTGTTTTTTCATATGCCAGGTAGGACCATCCTCCAGGATCTTCTGGCCAAATTTCATCTTCCGCAGCCAGTGGATCATAGAAGGGCCGATCGCGGCAGTGACCACGAAGCTCAGCGCACAGGCGAGTAGAATGGTTCTCATGTCTTTTTAACGTCTCCTTTTATGGCCTTTGCGGACGGTGCGACGGAAGCGGGGCAATCCCCTATCGGGCAACGCCAGAGAAGTCCCCCCGCCCCGCATCCTGCCGGGTACGGCGCGGCGTCTGCCGTCCATATTCTGCGAACTCCCCCGCCCAAGGACGGCGGAGCGGTCATTTTTCCAATGCCGTCCCCTCTGTGCCGGCGTCTTCAAAGAAAAGCCGCAGGGCGCGGCCCATATCCATGGCATGACTCCCCTTGAACAGAAGGGCGTCACCCGGGCGGGCCTCAGCGCGAAGCGCCCCGGCAAGCTGCTCATGCGTTTCGAAAATATGGATAGAGGATGCGGGCATTCCGCCTGCCAGCGCGCCGTCGCGGGTGTCTTCCGCATTTACGCCGTACAGGTACAACCGGTCGGCTGCTGCCGCTGCCGCGCGCCCAGCCCCAAAATGCCCTTCACGGGCATATCCGCCCAACTCCAGCATGCCGCCCAGCACAGCGAACCGCCGCACGGCCGGCATCCTGCCAAAAGCACGCAGCACAGCCTGCATCGCGTCCGGGCTTGCATTATATACATCCTCATAAATATGATACCCGTCACGGTCATAAAGCTTCGCGTGGGTCTCTGCGCTCCCAATCGAGGCAAGGCCATGGAGGATCTGTTCCGGGTCAAGCCCGGCAATAAAACCGGAGGCGGCCGCTGCCAGTGCATTCATGACATTGTGCCGCCCCGGCAGATACAGCCGTGCGGGATAGCGCGCCCGCATCCAGCATAGTTCAAACACGACGCCGTCGTCCAATTCCTGGATGTTTTCTGCCCGAAAAGCCGCCTTTTCATTTTCGATCCCGAACCAGAACACCCGGAATGGGAACGACTGGCGCTTCTCCCAGAGCAGAGGCTCATCGGCGTTCAGAACCGCACAGCCCCCGCGCTCGGCCAGCCCTTGTGTAATCTCGAGCTTGGCGCTGCAAATCCCTTCGCGAGAGCCCAGATTGCCGATATGGCTGGAGCCGATATTCGTGATCACCGCAATATCGGGCTGCCCGCACAGCGCCATTTGGGCGATCTCACCGAAGTGGTTCATCCCCATTTCAAAAACCGCGGCCTCCGTGCCGCTGTCCATAGCCAGCGCGGTTTGGGGCATGCCAATGGTATTGTTTCGATTCTCCGGCGTTTTTAGGGTCTGAAATCCCTCTGAAAAAACGGCGGCGGTCAGCTCTTTGGTCGTTGTTTTGCCGACCGAACCGGTAATCGCCACGACCGGACAGGAAAACTGCGCCCGGTAGCCGCCTGCAAAATCAAGCAGCGCCTGCGCCGTGTCTTCCACATAAACCGCCGGAACCGGATAACGCTCCCCCCGGCGGTGACTGAGCACTGCCGCTGCGCCGTTGGCTATTGCCTGTGGAATAAAATCATGCGCATCGAAGCGCCCGCCAACAATGGGAATAAACAGGCAGTTCTCCCCCATCGCACGGGAATCGGTAGAAAACGAAGTAATTTCCGCCGAACCGGCGCATAGTCCACACGTCCATTCCGCAATTTCCTGAAGCATAGTTTTTTCCAAGCACGCACACTTCCTATCTGCGCAAAAGCGTTTCTGAGTACGGCCAGCGGCGCAGTTTCCCCACACGCCGTCCATTCCAGCGGCAGAACGGCGCCCCCGGGCCCCTGCGGGACTGCCTTTACGATTATATCATGTTTTCAGTCATTTTTCGCAAAATATTTTGCGACCTCTTCTCTTTCGTCTAAATGGCGCTTTACATGATGGATTTCCTGATAGGTTTCGTGACCTTTGCCCATAAGAACAATCACATCGCCTGCCTGCGCAAACCCCAACGCGAAGCGAATCGCCTCTGGCCGGCTGGCGATAACCGTACGCGGGGCGTCCCCCATCCCCTCCAGAATATCGGCAATGATCGCATCCGGATCCTCGGTTCTAGGATTATCAGAGGTTACGATACAGTAATCGGCAAGCCGCGCGGCAATGGCCCCCATTTTAGGCCGTTTGCTCCTATCGCGGTCGCCGCCGCAGCCAAACAGCGCGATGACCCGCCCCCTGGCAAAACCACGTACGGAGGCCAACACATTCTCAACCCCATCGGGCGAATGCGCATAATCAATCAAAACCGTATAACCGGCAGGTACGGGCACAACCTCGACCCGGCCCTTGACGCCGGGAACCGCGCGCAGCGCCTCCGCCGACTTTTCAACCGGCACCTCAAGCGCGTAGCAGACAGCCAGCGCGCCGAGCGCGTTGGAAACCGTAAACGCCCCGGGAATCTGCATGGAAACCAGGGCCTGCCCGGATGCCGCAGCCGCAGTGAACCGCACGCCGTCTGCACGGAGTTCAATGTCCTCCGCATGCAAATCGCTGTCCGCAGACGTTGCGGAAAACGTTAGAACCGGACACCTTGCATCAGCAATCATCTGGCCCGCCGCAGGATCGTCAAGATTGATGACCCCAAGGTCAGACTGCGCAAAAAGCAGCGCCTTTGCCCGTCTATATTCCTCCATCGTGCCATGAAAATCCAGATGGTCCTGGGTTAGGTTGGTGAACAGGGCGACCCGGAAGCGGATGCCGTATACCCGTTTCAGCGCCAGCGCATGCGATGAAACCTCCATCACCACATGCGTGCATCCCGCATCCCGCATCCTGGCGAAAAGCGCCTGCAGCTCATAAGACTCCGGGGTTGTGCGCTCCGTCTCCAGCACCTCATCGCCAATCAGGTTCTGGTTGGTGCCGATCAGCCCAATCTTCGCGCCGGCAGCTTCAAGAGCCGCCTTGATAAAATATGTCGTAGACGTTTTCCCATTGGTGCCGGTCACACCGATCATAACCATGGATTCCGCCGGATGCCCATAGCGGTTCGCGCCCATCAACGCAAGCGCGGCGCGGGTATCCGCGACCACAACGGCAGGCGTCCCCTCTGGCGCCTGTTCACAAAGCACCGCAGCGGCCCCCCGCTCGACCGCACCGGCGATATAGCGGTGCCCGTCGGTTTCAAACCCGCGGATCGCTACAAACAGATCCCCCGGCTGGACGGCGCGGGAATCATAGCGGACTTCGGCAATCTCGGTCTCCATATCCACCGCAGCAGAGCAAACCGGAATGCCATCTAACAGCTGGGATAGTTTCATTCTTTTTCATCCTTCCTCTCACATCCTGCCAAACCGGCAGACGCGTCCGGCGGGACGCCCACAGACAAACCCAAAGCCAACGCCTGCGCGCCCCCGGTCAGTCGCCGATATTCGTCGTGTTGATAAACTCAACCGTAACGACCGTCCCCTCGGCCACCATGGTGCCCGACTCAGGGTATTGGCGCAGCGGACGGGTCCCTTGGCTGGTGCTCTTATTCGGGATGCCCATACGCTTCAGATATAGGCCGCGCGACTGCAGCAGGTCGCGGCACTCCTGCGGCGTCAGCCCGTTCAGGTTGGGAACAGCGACCTGCTCGCCGCTCTGCTCGCCGCCCATGTACAGAATAATCCGGCTGTTGCCTTGCAGCTTGGTCCCCGCCGCCGGGATCTGGTCGGTGACCGTCTCACTCTCGACCTTCCCCCGCACGCGGTATTCCATGCCGATGGCGTTCAGCTCCCGCTCCGCCTCAGCCTCGGTCATTCCAAAGAGGTTGGGAACCGTATGCTCGGCACGAGCGCTCTCCTCCGATGAATAGACCGGTTCAATCCCCAGATAGGGCATCACATCGGCAACCACGCGTGCCGCGATGGGCGCGGCAACCTTGCCGCCGCCGTGATCATAACTGTCCGGAATATCCTTAACCACAATATATACCACAATCTGTGGATCCTCAATCGGTGCAACTGCAGTAATCCCCGCATTGTACCGGTCTTCCAGATCGTATTTTTCGCGTGGGATCTCTGCGGTCGCCGTTTTGCCGCCGACATTATAACCCGCAACATAGGTGTTTGTCGCAGTGCCGTTATACACCGTCTGATACATTGCTTCCCGCATAAAGGCCGAGGTCTCCTCCGAAATTACCTGCCGTTTGACCTCGGTTTGCGCCGCCTCTTTGACCGAGCCATCCGGATAAAGAACCTCCTTGACGATATACGGCGTCTTCAGCCGGCCATTGTCCACAATCGCAGAAATCATAGTCGCCATCTGGATGGTCGTCACATTGAAACGCTGGCCAAAGGTCGCGACCGGCAGGTTGGTATCCGACGCTTTAAAGCCGGTCAGTCCCCCCTTGTAGAAGACGCCCGCGCTCTCGCCGGGCAGGTCAATCCCCGTCTTTTCAAACAGACCATAGGCATTCATGTATTCATAAAACGTATTTGCACCGGTTTTAAAACCGATTTCGATCATCGCGGGGTTGCACGAGTTCATCAGCGCCTGCATCGTATCCTCCGCCCCGTGGCCGATGCGCCGCCAGCAGTGGATCGTCTCCCCCGTAACCGTGCGCTCACCCGTACAATAAAACGGCGTAGTTGCCGCGACCGAGCCGCTCTCCATCGCGCTTGAAACCGTCATCAGTTTAAACGTTGAGCCCGGCTCCTGTGCGGACGAAATCGTATGATTGGTCCACATCTGAATCAGCTGCCGCGAACGGCAGTCCCGAATTTCCTCAATCAGGGTCGAAGGGCGCTTGCCGGTCACCTTGCCGGTCTTTTTATCCACAACATTCCGGAACCGGTCGGGAAGTTCCATATCCTGTCCAGGGACATTGATCAGCCCTGCAGAGCGGCCGTAAATGTAATACTCATCGCTGATTTCAAACGGAACCTCGGGCTGATAGGTTTCCATCAGCTCCTCGATCTGCCGCTTTTCCTCATTATAATAAACCCCGGTTAATGTATAGGGTTCGTTGGGGTCATAATCGGGCATGCTGGCCATAGCATAAATTTCGCCGGTCTTCGGATTCATCACAATGCCTTCCACGCCGTCGCGGGCATACGGATTGTCGGCCAGCGCAGTCTCCAAATGGTTCTCCAGAATGGACTGTATCGTCTCGTCGATGGTCAGCACAATCGAGTTGCCGTCCTCTGCCTCGACATACTGTTCATATTCAAAAGGCATTTCGCTATTGCGTGCATTCTCCGCACGCACCAACCGCCCCGGCCGGCCGGTCAGCTCACTGTTATACGACGCCTCAACCCCATAGGAGCCGACGCCATCGCCGTCAGTCATGCCCAGCACCTGCGAAGCAAACGCGCCGTTAATGTAATACCGCCGGGTATCAGGCGTAAAGTTGATCCCATAGCTGCCGTTCTCCTCCATCCATTTCCGAATGGTATTGCAAGTGTCCTGGTCAACACGGGACTTGATGTCCTTAGACTGCATCGTCGTATCGCTTACCTGCCGCAGCACCGTATCGTAGTTCAGCCCCAGCGTCTCTGCCAACATGCGCGCGACATTCTCGCGCTGCTGCCCCTCGTTCATCCCGTTTTCCCGCTCACGGGTCTGGCTGTACACCGTATTGGGGTTAATGGAAATACGCTCGGTCGCCGCCGACTCGGCCAGCTTGTTCATGTTCCGGTCATAGATCGTACCCCGGCTAGGCGTGACAATCGAATCTTTCGTCTGATATTCACGCGCCTTGGAGCTATAAAACTCATTCTTCACCACCTGCATATAAAACAGCCGCACAAAAACCGCCGTAAAACACACGCCGCACATCAGCAGAATCAGCACCGCGATCCGGCTGCGCATCCGTCCGCTCGGGACGTTGCCATTCATGCCTGCCATATCAAACATCTCCTCCATTTCAGTGGATTGGGAGCCCTTTAACGAAAGGCGGGAGCAGAAGTTTGTAAAACCTCTCACTCCCGTCATTCTATCATATTCTAACTCAGTTCAGATATTCCAGCGCCGCGCTGAAGCTCTGCATCAAGCTATCCAGCATCCCGCCAATCCCTGCGCCCGACCCAGAAACCTCAAACTTGTCTGGATTGGACATCTCAAACCATTCGACCTGACTGTTATCCAGTTTAAACATGCCGGCCTGCTGGGCATACGCCTCAATGGCCTCATCGCTGAGCGCGTACTCCTGCTTTGTCAGCAGCGCGGTATGGATCGCCCGCAGTTCGGACAGCTCGGTCCTTGCATCCGCAACCTTGCTGGTCAGCACGGTCACCTGCATGTAGCTGTGCAGAACCAGGCCCGCCGTCAACAGCACCATCATAATGGTCAAAAACGTCCTTGGCCGGAACAGGGAGCCTGCACTGGCCGAAACCCTGCCGCCCGGAATGGCCTGCAACTGCGGCTGCGGCTGTGCTGCCGGTTCCGGCTCCGGGGTACGGCTAAAATGCGACATCATTTCGTCATAATCATAGGCAGAGCTGTCCCGACTGGTATGATACGCCATAAAACTTGTCTCCTTTTTGCTTGGATCTTGCTGCACAATCCACAAAGGGATCGCGTTTTTTCGCCTTACAGGCGCTCGCACACCCGCAGCTTGGCACTGCGGGCACGGGGGTTGTCCGCAATCTCCTGCGGGCCGGGCAGGATGGGCTTGCGCCCGACCAGACGCACCCTGGGCTTCTGTCCACAGACGCAGACCGGGAAATCCCGCGGGCAGATACAGCCGGCAGCCGCCGCTTGAAAGGCCGACTTCACGATCCGATCCTCCAACGAATGAAAGGTAATAACCGCAAGCCGTCCGCCCGGGTTCAGGGCATCCATCGCTTTCTCCATCGCTTCCCGCAGGGCGGAGAGTTCATCATTGACCGCAATCCGGATTGCCTGGAAACTCCGCTTGGCCGGATGCTGTTTCTCACGCAGGGCCTTTGCAGGCATAGCGTCGCGTATGATCCCGGCAAGCTGCAGGGTGCTTTCAATCGGGTGCTTGTCCCGCTCCCGCTCAATGGCGGCGGCAATCAGCGGCGCATACCGCTCTTCCCCGTACTCGAAGAGCACCCGCCGCAGCGCCTCGCGGCTCCAGGTATTGACAACCTCGGCGGCCGTCAGGGCCTGCTGCCGGTCCATGCGCATATCCAGCGGCGCGTCCTGCATGTAGGAAAAACCGCGCCCGGCATGGTCAAGCTGCGGGGAGGAAACGCCAAGATCAAAGAGGATCCCATCCGCCCCGGCAAGGGCCTGTCCGGCAAGAACCCGGTCAATCTCACGGAAATCGCTCTTGACAACAGCGACCCGGTCCCAGACCGAAGCCAGCCGCTCCCGCGCATTCCTGACGGCTTCCTCATCCCGGTCGATACAGATGAGCCTGCCGCCGGTCAGCCGCTCTGCAATACGAAGAGAATGCCCCGCGCCGCCCATGGTCGCATCGACATAAACGCCGTCGGGCAGAATATGCAGCGCATCCATACAGGCGTCAGGCAGGATCGAAACATGGTGAAAATTTTGATTCATAGGTATCGAAAGATAACACGCGTCCGTGCGCGGCACGCACACAGACAAAGATGTATCAGGCCTGCCGGTCCGGCGCAGGCCCGCGCCGGCAGCCCCCTGCCAGAAATCCGGTCCCACGCAGTGCCACACCGGCGCCTGCTATGACTTCATTATACAGGAAGACGCAGGAAATTGCAAGCTATTCTCCAATTTTTCTATCCAAAAAATCGGTCATTTCCAGATAAAATCACTGTTTTTTTGAACAACAAACAGTTGTTCTCGCTTTCCCCTCCAAAACCGAAAAAAGTATCTTTGTAACGGCTTTGTAACCGATTTGTTCCCGTTTTTTAACCAATATCGTCCAATTTTCGTCAATTTCAAAATCCCATTCCGTTTTTATCCCCCCCAAATATATTTATGCATTTTACACAAAATTATTCCCGTAGGATCAGTAATTTTTTCCATCGTTTTGGCTACCCTCTCCAGAGAGGAATTTTTTTTGCGGAATCCCCACAACTTTCTTGCGCGTCCACATTTCCTGTGATACACTAGTGGCGATAGCAAACCCCAAGCCGCCGCCCGCCGGACTTTTTTCTGCGTGACCTGCAAAGGCTGCGCGATTCTATCCAAGGCGCTGTGGGCGGCAGTTTTGGGCCTGATCCTGACGGTACATCCGGCCGGATAGACTGCCAGGAGCTCCCGAACCTGTACCCCTCCATCGGCAGCCGTACCGGCTGCGGCGGGCTTTTGACCGCTCTTATGCAACTGCAGGTTCTGAAATCCGGGCATCTCGGTTATGCCTTTGCAGACAGGAGAGAAAATCATGGATTATCACGCGTTAGCGCAGCTGCTTTTTCCGCATCTGACGGCATCGCCTGAAGAGATCTTGGCGCGATATCCCGCGCGGCAGCTTCCCGAAGGCGCACGCATAACCCGCATGGCCCCCAGCCCGACCGGCTTTATGCATCTTGGCAATCTGTACGGCGCGTTGGTGGACGAGCGTCTTGCCCACCAGTCGGGCGGCGTGTTTTACCTGCGCATCGAGGACACCGACAAAAAGCGTGAGGTAGCGGGCGGCGTCGCAACCATTCTGGACGCTTTCAGCGCTTTCGGCCTGCCCTTTGACGAAGGCGTTTCCGCCCAAGGAGAGACCGGCATTTACGGTCCCTACCGGCAGAGCCTGCGCGCTGAAATTTACCAGGTGTTTGCCAAAAAACTGGTGCTGGAGGGACAGGCATACCCATGCTTCTGCACCGAAGACGAGCTGGCGCAGATGCGCGCCACGCAGGAACAGCGCAAAGAGAACTTCGGCTACTACGGCAAATATGCGCTCTGGCGGGACCGCCCGCTTGCGGACATTCAGGCCGCGCTCGCCAAGGGCACGCCCTATGTCGTACGCTTCCGCTCGCAGGGCAGTATCGAACGCAAAGTGCGGCATGACGATCTGGTCAAGGGCAAGATGGAGGTCACAGAGAATGACCAGGATGTCGTAATCCTAAAGTCAGACGGCATCCCGACCTATCACTTCGCACACGTGATTGACGACCACCTGATGGGGACTACCGTTGTCGTACGCGGCGAGGAATGGCTCGCCACCTTGCCCGTGCATCTGCAGCTGTTCCGTGCGCTGGGCTGGAAACCGCCCAAATACGCCCACACAGCCCAACTGATGAAGATCGACGAAGAAACCGGCGCCAAGCGCAAACTATCCAAACGCAAAGACCCGGAGCTTGCGCTATCCTTTTACGCGCAGCAGGGCTACCCCGCGCCTTCGGTTCTGGAATATCTGATGACGCTGCTCAACTCCAACTTCGAAGAGTGGCGGCGCGCCAACCCCGACCAGCCGTTGGACGCTTTTCCGTTTTCCACCAAAAAGATGAGCGGTTCGGGCGCGCTGTTCGACATCGACAAGCTGAAGGATGTTTCGAAGAATGTCATTTCGCGCATGAGCGCCGACACCGTTTATACGCAGGCGGCAGCCTGGGCCGCCGTCAACGACCCGCCGTTTCATGCGCTGCTGACCCGAGACCCGGACTATACCCGGTCCATCCTTGCCATCGGACGGGGCGGTAAAAAACCGCGCAAGGATATCGCGCTCTGGACCGATATAAAACCCTATCTGGATTTCATGTTCGACGAGCTGTTCCTGCCCGATAATACCCTGCCGGCCAACGTACCCGCAGCGGATGCGAAATCGATTCTGTCTGAATTTGAGACACAGTTTGACGAAAACGATACGCCGGACGCATTTTTTGCAAAGATGAAAGCCCTCGCAGAGCAGCATGGCTATGCGCCCGAAACCAAGCTTTACAAACAGAGTCCAGAACAGTACCGGGGGCATGTCGGCGACGTTTCCATGGTCGTGCGCATAGCGGTTACCGGCCGGCAAAACGCCCCCGACTTGCAGAGCGTCATGCATATCCTAGGCGCAGAGCGCGTGCGGGCCCGTCTGCGCCGCGCAGCCAATGCGCTCTGACCCTGCGCGCGGCGCCCGATAGCATAGCGAAACATTTGGGAGGAATTAGATTGGAAATCGCATCGAATTTTTTAACCGATATCATTGACGCCGACCTCGCAGCCGGGCTGAACGAGCAGATCCACACCCGCGT
>CANPPM010000070.1 GCA_947575935.1 uncultured Butyricicoccus sp.
TCCATATCTGAACCCTCCTTGACCTTGGTGCCCGGGTTGCGGGTGAAGCTGGAAACGACTTCAAGGTCGACGTTGTATTTTTTTGCCATCTCAACCGAACGGTTGTGCAGGACTTGGGCGCCAAGCGAGGCAAGCTCAAGCATTTCATCATAGGTGATTTCGGCCAGCTTGCGGGCCTCTGGGACGATGCGTGGGTCGGCAGTATAGACGCCGTCCACATCGGTGTAGATTTGGCACAGATCGGCCCCCAGTGAGGCGGCGATTGCCACAGCGGTCGTGTCCGACCCGCCGCGGCCCAGGGTGGTGATATCGTCTTGTTTATTGATCCCCTGGAAGCCGGCGACAATCACGATCCTGCCGCGGTCCAGTTCTGAGCGCACACGTTCGGCCTTGACCTTGCGGATGCGTGCTTCAGAATAATTGATATCGGTCTGAATGCCCGCCTGCCACCCGGTCAGGGAGATCGCGGGGCAGCCCATTTTTTGAATGGCCATCGCAAGCAGGCTCATGGAGATCTGTTCACCGGCCGACAGCAGAACATCCATTTCTCGTTTGGATGGCCGGTCGTTCAGCTCGGCGGCCTTTGCAATAAAGTCATCGGTGGTATCCCCCTGTGCGGATACCACAACAACGACCTGATTCCCGGCCCGATAGGTGTCGGTGACAATCTGCGCGACGTTGACAAGGCGCTCGGCATTGGCAACAGACGAGCCGCCAAACTTTTGCACAATTAAACTCATAAATATGTTCCTCCTAATCTTGGGGACGCTGTATGCCTGCGCGGCAGGCGCTCTTCGCCGGAGGGGCGTGCTGCGCGGACAGCGCCAAGGGGCCTGGCCCCTTGAACCCCCGATGGGGTCTGATCTCGAACCCCGGGATACTGCGCGGAAGGCAGGACGGCCTGCCGCCGCAGCTGTGTTTCGTTATGGAATGGGGTGGAGCGGCCGGGGGCCTTCCACCAGATGCAGGCGCTGCCGCACAGAGGTCTGTATGCCGGAAACCGCCTGCGTCAATAGAGCGAAAAAAGCGGGGGATAAATAAGGATCACAGGATCCGCATGGACGAGAGGACGCTGCCGGACAGGCCGGACAGGCGGGCGTTGAGCTCGTCGGCGGAAAGCGCGCTGACCGAGGCGACCAGCTCGCCGTCGACTTCGCGTACGCTCTCGCATGGCAGCGCGGCTTCTAGGGAAGCGCGCGGACCATGGAACCGGACGTACCAGGGGGATGCGAATGAACCAAGCGGACGCAGCAGCTTGCGGGAGCCATCGCCCCACTGGATCCGACGGCGGCGTCCCTGGTGCTCGATACAGTCCAGCATGTCTGCACAGACCGCTGAAGCGGTTGCCAGCTTGCCCGCGCCCTTGCCATAAAACATGACGTCGCCGGTCGCATTGCCTTCAATCATAATGGCGTTGAAAACATCCTCGACCGAGGCCAAGGGGCTTTCCTTACGTACCAGATGCGGTGCGACAAAGGCATAGGCCGTGCCGTCTTCGCAGCGCACTGCGCGCCCGATCAGTTTGATGACGCAGCCCAGGCGGTCGGCGCACGCTACGTCCTTCAACGTGATCGCAGTGATGCCCTCACAGCAGACCTCCTCAGGGTCAAATTGGTCCCCGAAAGCAAGGTCGGAAAGGATGCAGATTTTCCGGCAGGCGTCATGGCCCTCAATGTCCGCAGTCGGGTCGGCCTCTGCATAGCCGTTTACTTGTGCCTGTCGGAGCGCGTCCTCGAACGCGACGCCATTTTTAATCATTTGCGTTAGGATATAGTTGGTGGTACCATTCAGGATGCCGCAAATCTGGTTAAATTCATTTGCGGCGAGGCACTGGATCATGGGGCGGATAATGGGAATACCGCCCCCGACGGATGCCTCAAACAGGTAGTTGACGTTGTGTTCCTCCGCGATGCGGAGCAGCTCCTCGCCCTTGGTGGCAACAAGCTCTTTGTTGGAGGTGCAGACGGATTTGCCCGCCTCCAGGCAGCGTTTTGTAAAATCATACGCTGCGCGTACGCCGCCCATTACCTCGCAGACAACCGTAACCTCAGGGTCGTTCTCAATCACGGAAAAATCGCTGACGAATTTATTTCCGTACGGCAGATGGGAAAAATCGCGCAGGTCAAGCACGTATTTGACTTCGACTGGCGTACCGGCTGCGCGGGCGATTTTTTCGGCGTTCATCTCAAATACCTCGTAAACGCCGGAGCCGACAGTGCCATGCCCCAGAATGGCTGGTTTTATCATATTCAAAAAAACCTCCCATGGGAACTGCTTTTACAAACAATTCCGGTTATTGCTGATCTCAGTTTGCACGGTTTCAAGCGGCGTTTATTCGCTTGCGACGATTTCAATGCGCTGTACGCCGTCCAGCGCGCCAGCCTGGCTGAGCAGCCCCTCGACCGTGCCGGTCATATTGCTGGTCCGCGCGGCAATGGTTACCGATGCCTGTCCGCTCATCGGGATAGATTGGTTAATCGTCAGCAGGTTGGCCCCTGACTGTGCCAGCAGCTGCAGCAGGCTGGACAGTACGCCGGGCTGGTCATGCAGCATCAGGTGAAAGGTGATGACCCGTCCGGTTGCCGCTTCATAAAACGGGCGCACGCCGTCTTTGTATTTGTAAAACGCGGAGCGGGAAAGGCCGACGCGCTGCGCGGCCTCGGCAGCGGTCTTTGCCTGTCCGGTTTTGAGCGCCGTGTTGGCCTCAACCACCTTTTGGAAGACCTCCGGGAGCAGGGAGCGCTCGACCAGATAGTACTCGGTCTGCTTCACGTTGTCCACCTCCTGTATACATTTGTCCGTATGGCGCTTGCAATAGCATATCACAGTTTTTCAGTTTCTGCAACCTTTTTTTCAACATTTCTGAAGAAAAGTAAGCTGCGCTTACAGGATGTATACAGCAAAAGGCGCTGCCCGCAAATGATTCTCAGAGATCATCCGGGGACAGCGCCATATTATTCGCCCTCGGCCGGTCTGTCCGTTTCCCTGCGCCGTCTCACACGAAATGTGCGGGAGGTAATCAGAAAAAGCTCGGCCAGTAAGAAGGCGCAGCCGCAGAGCAGGCAGCAGCCGCGCACGACCGAGGCGGTGGTCCAGTGCACTGCCGTGCCGCCCAGCAGGCGGTTGAGCGCATAGCCTAGCATATCCGACAGGGAAAGTACAATGGCGTTTGCCGCCCAAAAAGTGAAGCGGCGCGGCGCGGGCTTGCCGTACAGCATCCGTGCGAAATGATAATAGGACATGACACAGGCAATCGAGGCAAAAATCTCCAGCGTAAACAAGGCTAGATTGGCGGATACACAGTACTGGCGGTAGGCAACCAGCAAATGGAAAGCCGCCCAGAACAGTGGCGGAAGCGTCAGCAGTGCATGGCTCTGGCTAAGCGTGCCGCGTGACAGCGCCGCGCCCAGCCCGACCAGGCAGAGCCCGGCAGCGATGCACAGGACGCCAAACGGCAGCTCGAGCGCCAACACCCATGGTCCGGCCTGCGCCTGCTGGAACTGCAGCGGCAGCTCGACTGCCAGCCATGCCGCGCCGCCGGCGGCCAGCAGCAGGCCGGTGAATGCGAGGATGGTCTTATAGAGATCGCCGGACCCCGCAAACAGCTCCTCGAAGCTGCCGTGGTGTTGACCTTGCCGCGCAGCAGCCGCAATGACCGCTGCCAACAGGATAAGCCAGCCAAGCAGCAGCTGCCCGCAAAGGCTGCCCGGAATATACAGCCCGGTTTCAGGCTCGAAAGCGGTGGAAAGCTGCACTGCGCGCAGCCCCGCCCCAACCAGGCCGCCGGTCAGCGCGAGCAGGGGGAGTTTTCGATTGAATTGCATGGGCCATGACCTCCAGAATTTCATACCTTGCCAGTATATCACAAATTCCTCTGCAGGGGAAGGGGGATTTTGACCAAAACCGTCGGTTGTACGCGGTATGGATTTATCAGCTTCCGGATTCGTCCGCAGCCCGGCGCATCAGGACCGCCCGGTCGAGCGGCAGCCAGAGTACGTCTGCATTGATGTTATCCAGATAGAACTGATCTCCAGAACCGTCCAGCGGGAAATAAGCAATGGCCACCTGATAGGCATAGTCTTCCTCGGTTTCCCAGTAGAAGCCGAGGAAATAACTGTCGTACGCGGAAGGGGGAAATTCTTCCGTATAAATGCCGTCGTCCGACTGTGGATCATTGTATTCCCAAAAGAGGTCGCCGCTTTCCTCATAATCCCCAAGGGTCAGCCGGTAGGTGAGGTCACGACCGTCAATGGAAAGGGCAAGGCCGGTAGATTCGCAGTAATATGTGCCGCTGGGCAGGATGACGCCCTCTTCCTCACCGTCGTAGAATTTGCTGTCGCTGTCAGGCGCGGCAGGGCTGGGTTCCGGCGTCCCATACCCGTCAAAGGGGACGTCGTCAGAAAAAAGGAAACCGTCATCGCGAAATTCTAGTTTGTTCTCGACATAGGAAAAAGCGTTGGTGATCAGCCCTAGAATGGCTGGCAGGAACTGAAAAAACAGCAGGAGCAGGACGGCTAGGATGGCGCTGCGGTGTTTTTTTGGCGCGGGGGCGGAGGGTCTGGCCGGTGCGGCAGGCGGGCGGACGGGGGATGATGGGGAATTGACGAAGGGGCGCGGCTGCTGCCGGACAGGGCGGGCCGGAGCAGGCTGCCTTGTCCGCTGCTGGGGGCGGGGCGTTGTTTTAGGGCTGGAGGCAGTGCGTGCGGCAGCGCCGGCATGTGCGCCGCACATGGGGCATTCGCGCTCGGCATCGTCATAATTACAGTAACAGTGTGGGCATTTCATTGGATGTTTCTCCCTTTCCGCGGCGCGGCCGCGCCGCCATACCTTCTAGTATCATGATACCACGAAGCAGGGCGTTGAGCAAGGCGGTTTCTGAAAAAAGCAGAGGAGCCGTGGACGTCTCCTATTCGTGTCGCTGCAGAAAGAATTGCTGCGCATCAAAGCAGGCCCGGGCGGCGGCGGGGGGAAGATACCCTTTTTTTCGGTCGAGCGTGTGCCGTTTGGAAGTGTCAGACAGCTGGGCCTGCAGGATGCCGCGCACCCGCGCTGCAATTGCAGGATCCCGCACGGGGCACAGGACCTCGACCCGGCGGTCCAGGTTGCGGGTCATGAGGTCGGCCGAGCCGATGAACAGGGTATCCAGCTCGGCGCCAAATGCGTAGATCCGCGCGTGCTCCAAAAAGCGGCCGACAATGCTGCTTACTTCGATCTGCTCGGTCAGTCTCTCAAGGCCTGGGACCAGGCAGCAGATGCCGCGCACTACCAGGCGGACCGGTACGCCCGCCGCTGACGCCTGCTGCAGCGCGTCGATCATGACGCGGTCGGTCAGCGAGTTGCACTTGATGGTGATGCCACAGGGGCGCCCAGCACGCGCTTTGTCCACCTCCTGTGCGATTTGCGCAAGCAGTCCGGCACGGATGCCTGTCGGGGAGGCGAGCAGGACCTGGCAGCGGGTTTCAGCTACGCCGCGCGACAAGCTGTCAAAGATTGCCGCAGCATCCGCGCCGATTTGCTGGTCTGCCGTGATCAGGCACAGGTCGGTATATTGAGCAGCGGTTTTTTCATTGTAATTGCCGGTACCAATCTGGGTAATGTATTGTGTTTTCCCTCCGACAGAACGGGTAATCAGGCAAAGCTTGGCGTGGCACTTGATTCCCTGAATGCCGTACAGGACCCGGCAGCCGGCAGCCTCGAGCCGTTCAGCCCATTCGATGTTGTTTTGTTCGTCAAAACGGGCGCGCAATTCGAAAACAACGGTGACGGACTTTCCGTTTTGCGCGGCTTCGACCAGGCAGGGTAGCAGGCGCGACTGCCGGGCAACCCGGTAAACGGTTAGTTGGAGGGAGAACGTATCTGGATCGCGTGCAGCCTCTTCCAGCAAGTGGAGGAAGGGCGACATGCTTTCATAGGGGTAATGCAGCAGACAGTCCTGCGACAGGACCCGGGGTAGGACCGGCGGCGCAAGGGCTGCAGGCATGCGCGGGATGTGCGGCGGGTAGAACAGGGCGGGAACGTCGGAAAGGCTGTCCGTCAGTTGCCACACGTAGTCGAAGGAGAGCGGGCAGTTTGACCAGAATACCTGCTCCCGGGATAGGCCCAGCTGTGCGCGCAGCGCTTTGACTGCGGGCGTCTTGAGCTTTCCTTGGATTTCCAGGCGCACAGCGCACAGCGTTGGACGTTTTTCCAGTACCTGCCGCACCTGCTCCCGGTAGTCTGCGCCGGGATCTCCGTCCGGGCTGATATCAGCGCTGCGCGTCACCCGCACGACCGCGCGGCTGACTGCAGAATAGCCCGGAAACAGGCTGGGGGCATAATCGCGGATCAGCTGTTCGATCAACACAAAGCGCACACCCGCGCCGGGGAGGCGCACCAGCGCCGGCAGGGTATCCGGTACGGGGATTAGCGCAAGCGAGGTCTGTTCCCCGGCTTCCAGGACAAGCAGAATCTGGAATGCGCCGCCGGCCAGATGCGGGAAGGGCTGCCCTTCTTCCAGCAGCAAGGGGGACAAATGTGGGAGCACCTGTTCGTCAAAATAGCGGTCAAGCCAGAGTCGCGCTTCCCCTTTTAGGCTGCGGCGGCGCAGTCGTTCGAAACCATAGGCGGCGAGCGCGTCTTCGATGTCCTCAATCGCCTCGTCGCGTGCGTCATATAGGGGGCCGGTCGCGTCGAGGATATGCTCGCGCTGTTCAGCGGCCGTCCACCCGCAGGTGCTGTCGGGCATGTCGTCCGGCTGCAGGGAAAGGTCGGTCAGAGAGCCCACCCGCACCATATAGAATTCGTCCAGGTTGGAGGAAAAGATGGCCGCAAACTTCAGGCGTTCGTAAAGGGGGACCCGTTTGTCCGATGCCTCGTACAGTACGCGGGCGTTGAACTGCAGCCACGAGAGCTCACGGCTCTGGGTATAGCTGAGGTCAAAGGGCAGTCGCCTGGCGGCCTTTTTTTTGGTTCTCATATTTTTACTTTTCAGCTTCATTGCGGCATCCCTCCTATAAGATATATGGAATGAAAAGCGCAGATGACCCACCGAAAATCAGGGATCATCCGCGCTTTTGCTCCTCTGTTGTCATTCTAACGTCCTCGTCTCTCGCAGGTTTGGTGAACGTTTCTTCCGCAAATCTATCGAAAAAGGACGGTCCGGGATGGCGACGTAAAATGGGGTCAAAAAAACCACGTCAAACGTGGTGGAAATCCCCACGGTCTGCCAATTCCCTCTTTTTTATCAGACCGCTTAATTTTTTACTTTGCCGACTGGCGAATCGGCTCATCTGAGAAGATCAGGTCGTCAAGATCTGGCCGGTCAGGTAATTGCGGTCGCAAGAGCTTTTGAAGCATATCATATCCTCCTTTCTTCAAAAAGTTTGGAGTGCTAACTCTTTTATATAATATAGCACATTTGGGACGTCTTTGCAAGTTCTTTTTAACTAATGTTAACAAGAATTTTTTGGCATTCTGTCTAAATTTGGACGCTTTGCCTTGTACGGCCGCGCCATACGGCGGATGGCCCAGCGCGAAAAAGCGCAAAAATACCCCGCTTCTGCCGATGTCCCCAGATTAGTAACCTGCACGATTGGCAGGTGGGTCCCCTATCGTGCGCCGCTGTGCTTCCAACTTCCGCTGTTTGAGGGCGGGAGGCCTGCACTTGTCGCCCGAAGGTTTTCGGGGTCCCGTTCAAGAAATGTGGGTTAAAAAATGGAAACTGTCGTACAGAGCAGGGTGTGCATTTGAAATGGGCTGCCGGTTTGACAGCGGCAGGGTCTTAGTCTTCCCCGCTGCCGTCGCTGTCATACATGGATTCTACGTCGTCCATGACCAGCTCGAAGACGCGGTCAGCCTCTTCGTCGTCCTCTACGGAAACCAGGATCTCGTCTCCGTCCTCTTCCACAACCTTGAGGATGACGACCTCAGCCTCTTCCTCAACCTTCAGGTCGGCTGGGATAAACGCCATATAGGTCTCACCGTCAAGCCCGACGGTGTCGATGTGTTCAAATTCTCTTTCGTTGCCTTCCTCATCAGTCAGCACGACATAATTATTGCCGAAATCCTCGCTCATTATGTCCCTCCGTTCGTCATTTTCCGGTGAACCGGCTGGATTTACATCCATTGATATCATACCGCATCCGAGGCGATTTGTAAAGGACATTCCGCATAATTCTGAAGCGGTACCGCTGTCTGTTCAAAATTCGTCAAATACAACAAAACTGGAGGCCGATTTTGGGGCAATCAGAACATAATTTTGTAAAAAATGACGGTATTGCTTCAAACCAGTGCGGACAGTCAGGCCTGCAGGGGCGCGGTGACAATCAGCTCGAAGATCCCAGGCCGCTGTTCAATCGCGCAGGTTCCCCCCGCCCGGCTGGCAATTTCGCGCAGGATCGCAAGACCGTAGCCGTGGCTGGCCTTATCCTCCTTGCTGGTTTCCAGTGTGGAAGGGGCGGGGCTGCCCGTACGATTGGTAATCTGCACCATCAGCAGTCCTTTGTCGGCGCGGGCGCGTACCCAGACGACGCGTTCCTCGGGGCGATCTAACCGTTCACAGGCTTCTATGGCATTGTCAAGTGCGTTTGCAAACAGGGCGCATAAATCGGGATCGGACAGGGGCAGCTCGCACGGGAGCGCCACAGTGATATCTGCACGGATCCCTTTTTCTTCCATCAGCGCGGTTTTTCCAGAGAGCACGGTATTCACCGTCAGGTGGTCGCAAAAACGGCGGCTGACCGTCAGCCCCGGCATATGGATTAGGGAATCAAGATATTTCTGCGCCCGTTCCGGTTGATCGATCAGGCCGGCAAGCGCCTGCAGATGATTCGCCATGTCGTGCCGCAGGCGGCGTACCTGCGTTTGCTCTTGTTCCAGGTTTTGATAATACAGGCTGCGCAGCTCCCATAGCGTTTCCTTGCGCCGCAGCGCTTCATGCCGCGAGAGGACGGTCACTGCATACAGCAGCCCGAATGAAGACAATACGACGAACGGCAGGATAAACATTGCTGCGGTGCGGAACAATGTGACGATCTGGGTGGACATATAAGAATGGGATGGATAAATGACCAGGACGAATACCGCGGCAGCCGGGGTCAGGGCAAGCAGGTCGAGCAGGAGCCACAGGTTTGACGGCAGCATTGGCCGCCCGTTTGCATCGGTCTTCGGGAGAAAAATATGGGTCAGCAGCGCCAAACCGCTCCAGAACGACAGGCGGCAGCCGTAGCGGAATGCGAAGTACCAATGGGGCCCGAGAGATGGCAGCGCGAAATTGTCCAAGACCGCATTAAACGCCATTGCCATCGGATAGAGGATCAGGATCATGGAGAAGCGGGCAATCGGGCTGCTGCGGGTGCATTTCCAAAACGCTGCGGCAAAAAAAGGCAGAAACGCCAAAATATTAAATGCGTCTGCAATAAAAATGATTATTGAAGAGGCCGCCATTCCAGTCAGGGAAATGACGGCGCGTGCCCACCATTTTTCGTGCAGCGGTAAAAACCGGTCGACAACTTGGCAGAACAGAAGTCCGAAGGGAAGGTACAGCAGCAAGCCGAGATGCCAGAAAAGTAGGTTCTTTAGATAGCCGTCGTATATGTGGAAGATCATGCCCGCCGCCCCTCCAGCATGCTGCGCGCGAATATCAGCAGTGCCCGCTGGCGATTTGCCCGGCTGATAGGCAACGCGGTTCCCTGTATATAGGCCGATGAGCCTGTGATGCGTTCGATTGCCTGGATCCGCGCGAGATACCGCTGGTGCAGCCGCACGAAGCCTTCGCCGAGCTCGGCTTCGGCGTCGTCCAGCCTGCCATAATAGGTATAAGTGCGTGTATCGGTTACCAGCGTAACCGTTCGCCGTTCGCTCATTAAATATCGGATATGGGCTTTGGCGATCCGGAACAGGCCGTCTGCGTTTTTGATCGTGAAGGTTTCAGGAGCCAGCCGGTGCAACTGGCCCTGCGCCCGGTGCAGGACTTCGCGCAGCCGGGGATCCCGGCAGGGTTTCAGCACATAGTCAAGGGCATTGACAGCATAGCCGTCGAATACGTAGTCGGCAAAGCCGGTAACGAAGACCAGTACCAGCCGGTCGTCTTGTTCCCGGATGCGCCGCGCGGTCTCCATGCCGCTGATGCCGTTCATTTCGATATCCAGGAATAGAATATCCAGTTCGTCCGGATGGTTTTCCAACCAGTGAAGGACCCCTTCTCCTGAGGAGAACGCATAGAAAAGCGTTTCTTCCACTGTTTCGTGTAGGATGCGTTCACAGGTAAGCCGTAGGCTTTCCCGTGCGGCGCTTTCATTGTCGCAGATTCCGATTCGCAGCATGATACTCCTCCTTTTTTCGATTTCCAGGTTGGACAGTCCTCAGAAGCAGGATCTGAAGAAGTGACGGCCTGCAAAGGGCCTGCCCGAAGACGCTTGGGTATCCGCTGCAGGCTGCTGAACAGGTTTATTGTAGCACGGCGGGACGGTCCCTGCAAGTGCGGGCCGCGGATTGTTTTGATACAGCGCCAAACTTGACAAAATTTGCGTCAAATTTTACATGGCATCCCAAACATGGCAGGTATCCTGCCTTGTTTGACGGCGCTGGCTTGTGTGCTGCCTGCCGGTTTGCTATACTGAATGCCGAAAAACAAACAGGGGGGTTTATTATGACAACGATGCTGGAGCAGCCCAAACTGCGGACCAATTTGGATACCGGTTTCCTGAAGCTGATTGCCTGTGCTGCCATGTTGGTGGATCATATCGGCGGCGCGCTGTTCCCGGAGCAACAGATTTTTCGGATCATTGGACGCATCGCCTTTCCGCTGTTCTGCTACTGCATGACGGTTGGCTTGCTATATACGCATGATATCAAAAAGTATTTGAC
>CANPPM010000071.1 GCA_947575935.1 uncultured Butyricicoccus sp.
AGTATCTGCTTATGTTTATTGCTATACTTCAAGTGATTAGTACGATTATTATATTCTTGTTGCCTGAAGCAGGTATTCCGCCATTCATCCAATTTTCAGTAAATACATGATATAGTATGATGATGAATAAAAAACGTATTTGACGAGATAACTTCCAATGTATCGAGCGGTTACATGTCTGTATAGGGCGACTGCCCGCTTTAGATATTTTGAAAAATTATTTTCTCAAATGGTGTTGAGCAACACCAATCTGAAAAGGGACTTCCGTCCTTCCCTCTTGTCTTCGTCCCCAAACAGACCGCCTATTCCGGCTTTGCCGGGGAAAAATTTGAAAAAATTTTACGAAGCGCTTGCAATATGGGAAATAACGTGATATACTGTTTCTGTTAGTTTAGGATAGTAAAGGTTCAGGAGTGGGGCAACCCACTCTTTCTTATTGAGTGCCGGCTGCTGTTTGGGAGGTATTTCATGCAGGCAAAAGAATTAATCCGCCGCGTCGAGGAAATGGCGCTGCCGCTGTGCGCGGCCAACGGCGTTTCCCTCTGGGATGTGGAATTTGAAAAAGAAGGCGGCATTCAGCTGCTGACGATCACCATTGACCGTGACGGCGGCGTTGATATCAGCCAATGCGAAGCCATTTCCCGTGCAATCGACCCTATGCTGGATGCTAGGGAATTCGATTCGCTGCCCTCCTACACGCTGTGCGTCTCATCAGCAGGACTGGAACGCAGGCTGAAGAAGCCGGCGCACTTTGAGGCGTTTATCGGCAGCAAAGTCGAGGTGCGTTTCTACCGGCCGATTGACGGTGCAAAAGCCGTACAGGGGACGCTCGCCGGCTATGACGGCGGCTGCATCACGCTGGATCAGGGCGGCGTCCTCCGCATTTATGAACCCGGCGACGTCGCTGCCTGCCGGCTGGTCGCCGATATTTAAGAGGGCCGCGCATCCACGCAAGCCCGCTGCCCACAGTCCGGGCTGGTTTTACGGCTTACCGCGCCGCTGTCCCCGGCAAACGGCATACCTGGCAGTCCCTGCGGTATATGGAACCGGTCCCCGGATTTTTATCCGTTTTTCCCGATAGCCTGTTTGAATATTGGCGGGATACCCAAGCGGCGGCCCCTTCTCCGGGCTGAGAAAACGCTCGCCCATTTGCCAATCCCCCAAACACGCTCTACCGATATAAAGGAGTGATTCACAAAAAATGGCCAGAAAAAAGAAGGCGGAAAAGGAAGCCCCCAAAAGCATCTGGGAGAATAAGGAATTTTTCCTTGCGCTCGACCAGCTGGAGCAGGAAAAGGGCATCCCGGTCGACTACATGCTCGACCGCGTCGGTCAGGCTCTGATTACCGCCTATAAACGTGAAAACGACGGCATGACCGATAATATTTATGTGATCCCTAACCGCGAGGAATCGACTATCCGCATGTTCGTGCGCAAAACCGTTGTCGATGATGTGTACGAGCCATATGAGGAACTGTCGGTTGAGGAGGCGCGCGAATACAAGCCGGGCGCGATGCTGGGCGATATCATCGACATCGACGTCCCTACCCGCTACTTCAGCCGGATCGCCGCCCAGACTGCAAAGCAGGTCATTATACAGGGTATCCGCGAGGCCGAACGCGGTATGGTGCTTTCAGAATTTGAATCCAAGGAACATGAAATCTTGACCGCTCAGGTTTCGCGGATCGACCCCCGCTCGGGCAGCATCATCTTGGAGATGGTTTCCCAGGGCGAAAAAACCGAGGCCGTATTGACCCCCGGCGAACAGGTCGCCGGCGAACATTACGAAGAAGGCGGCCACGTCAAGGTTTATGTCATCGAGGTCCGCAAGGGGACGCGCGGCGCACAGGTCATGATCTCGCGCACCCACCCTGGGTTGGTCAAGCGTCTGTTCGAGCTTGAGGTTCCGGAAATCCACGACGGTGTGGTCGAAGTAAAATCCATCGCGCGCGAGGCCGGCAACCGTACCAAAATCGCGGTTGCTGCCAACGACGAAAACGTCGATCCCATCGGCGCTTGCGTCGGCACGCGCGGCGCGCGCGTCGGCAATATCGTCGAAGAACTCGGCGGGGAAAAGATTGATATTATCAAGTGGTCTGAGGACACCGCAGCCTTTGTATCGGCTGCGCTTGCCCCGGCGGATGTCATCTCGGCAACGCTACAGCCCGACGGCAAAAGCTGCCGTGTGATCGTCCCCGACGACCAGCTCAGCCTTGCCATCGGCAAGGAGGGACAAAACGCCCGCCTTGCTGCGAAACTGACCGGCTGCAAAATTGATATCGCGCCCGCTTCGCAGGCAGAGCGCGAGCCAGCCCCCGAACCGCTTGCAGCCCCCGCAGAGGAGGAGGGCTTTGAAAATGCCGATCCGCTCCCCGCGGCGCACGACCTATCCGACACTGCGCCCGTACTGGATCCAGTGTCCGCGCCGGACACGGAGCCGACAGCAGAATAAGGGGGAGGAACATGCAGAAGCAGCGCAAAATCCCGATGCGGCAATGTTTGGGCTGCCGCACGATGTTCCCCAAGCGGGAACTGATCCGTGTTGTGCGAGCGCCCGAGGGCGGCGGTATCTCGTTGGATTTTAAGGGAAAGGCCCCCGGACGCGGCGCGTATTTGTGCGGCCAGCCCGAGTGCCTGAAAAAGGCGCGCAAGGCAAAGGCGCTTGAACGGGCCTTTGGCTGCGCCGTACCGCCCGAAGTCTATGACGCGCTGGAGGAGCAGCTGAAGGAGGCATCGAATGGAGGATAACGGTATCTGCAGGCTGCTCGGACTGGCCAAGCGGGCAGGCAAATTGGCAGCCGGCGACGAACCGGTCCGCGAATTTGCCCGGGCCGGTGTGGTCCGGGTGGTATTCCTGACATCCGACGCAGGGGCGGCGATCTCACGGCAAGCGGCTTTTGTCGCGTCCCGTGCAGACGTTCCGCTGCTGACACTGCCGGTAACGACGGAACAGCTTGGCGGTGCGCTCGGCCGCCGAACCTGCGCATTATGTGCGCTGAGTGACAGCGGCTTTGCGGCAAAGGCCGCAGAAAGGCTGGCGAGCGGCGATCCGGCGTTCCAGCCGGCGGCGGCACAGCTGGCGGCCAGCCATGCGCGGTTCCAATCGCGGCGCGGCACAAAAAAGCACCGGACGGCGCAGCCCGCCGCCAACGCTTCGCGAGGCCCATCAGAGGCCGGCAGCGCCGGGCAGACTCCGGCACGCCGGAAAACCGGTATCCCCGGCCGCCCGCCAGTTGCAGTGCAGGCCGGCAAATCTGCCAGTCGGCGGCCCAGCCGTCAAAACCGTCCGGCGGCCCGCAGCGCGGCCAGCCAGCCCCGTCCGTCCAGGCATCGCAGCCGCGTCAGACGTGGGGCAGACAAATAAGTATGCCGCAAAGACAATAACCAGCCTTTGGCTGATTACAAAATGGGGGCGCTACCCGCCCCTGTCAATAGAACATCCCAGTATAAATTACGGAGGTGAGCGCCAATGGCGATAGACAACAAATACCGGGTACACGAAGTTGCAAAAGACTTCGGCCGGAGCACGAAAGAGATCACCGATATCCTGACTCAATATACAAAAACACCCAAAAACCATATGCAGGTTTTGGATGACCTCGATCTTTCCGTGATCTTCGAGGTACTGACGCAAAATAACCAGGTGGCCGGGATCGAAGATGTCCTGCGCGCCCAACAGGAACAGCGTGAGAAGCAGCTGGCGGCAGCGCGTGAGAAAGCAGTCAAGCAGCAGCAGGCAGCCGCCCGCCCACAGAAAACCGATTCTCCTCGCAGCGACACACAGAAGGGAGAACGCGCCGGGCGCGGCGGGCAGAAGCAGCCCCGGCAGCAGTCCGGCAAGCAGCAGCCGGCCCAGCAGTCCGGCAAGCAGCAGCCGGCCCAGCAGCCGGCTGCAAAGCAAGAGACTGAGGCGCCCCGTCCCAGCAAGGTGAAACAGGTGCACCGCATCGATACACGCGGCAGCGGCGACGTCAATCTCGCCAAATACGATGAGCGCATCGACTCTCTGGTCCCCGACAAGGCCAACAAGATGGGCGCGGGCAAGCAGAAGCTGACCAAGCGCAGCGAACAGCGCGGCAAACAGCAGGTTTCGAGCAAACGCCGGGCCGAGGAGCAGGAAAAGATGCGCCGCCTGCAGCGTCAGCAGCAGATGGCAGCCGCCAAGAAGGTGCAGCTCAAGGTTATGATCCCGGATGAGATCAATGTCGGCGAACTGGCTCAGCGGCTCAAGCGCACGGCGGCCGACGTCATCAAAGAGCTGATGAAGCTGGGGGTCATGGCCTCCATTTCGGAAAGCGTGGATTTTGACACAGCATCGCTGGTAGCCGAGGAAATGGGCGCAAAGGTCGAAAAAGAAGTGCATGTCACCATTGAAGAGCGTCTGTTTGACGAATCAGAGGACCGGGAAGACGATCTGGCGCCGCGCGACCCAGTCGTAGTGGTCATGGGGCATGTCGACCATGGAAAGACCTCGCTGCTGGACGCGATCCGCAAGACAAAGGTCACCGAGGGCGAGGCCGGCGGCATTACCCAGCACATCGGCGCGTACCGTGTGCAGGTGGGTGACAAGCCCATCACGTTCCTGGATACGCCGGGTCATGCGGCCTTTACCTCCATGCGTGCACGCGGCGCGCAGGTAACCGATATTGCGATCCTGGTCGTGGCGGCCGACGACGGCATCATGCCGCAGACCATTGAGGCAATCAACCACGCCAAGGCCGCAAATGTGCCGATTATTGTGGCAGTAAATAAGATCGATAAACAAGGCGCAAACCCGGACCGCATCCTGCAGCAGCTGACCGAGTACGAGCTGGTACCCGAAGAGTGGGGCGGCGATACGGTGGTCTGTCAAATTTCGGCCAAGTTTGGTCAGGGCATTGAGAATCTGCTGGAAATGGTGCTGTTGACCGCCGAGGTGCAGGAGCTGCGCGCCAATCCCAACCGGCAGGCCAAGGGCACCGTCATCGAGGCGAAACTTGATAAGGGACGCGGGCCGGTGGCGACCGTCCTGATTCAAAACGGTACGCTGCATGCGGGCGACGTCCTGATTGCAGGCACGGCGGTTGGCCGTGTCCGCGCGATGACCAACGACGACGGCAGGAAGATCCAATCAGCGGGTCCGTCGGTACCGGTGGAAATCATCGGCCTTGCGGAAGTCCCGGGCGCAGGCGACATCTTCTATGCGGTCGACGACGAGCGCATGGCGCGCGCACTGGTTGAACAGCGCAAGGAAAAGGAGAAGGAAGAGCGCAACAAGCGTTTCCACAAGGTGACGCTTGATAATTTGTTTGACTCCATCCAGGAAGGGCAGATCAAGGAGCTGAACATTATTGTAAAGGCCGACGTACAGGGCTCTGTCGAGGCGGTCCGTTCCTCCTTGGAGAAATTAACCTGCGACGAGGTTCGCGTCCGTGTCATCCATGGCGCGGTGGGCGCAATCAGTGAATCCGATGTAATGCTTGCAAGCGCGTCTCATGCAATCATTGTAGGCTTTAACGTTCGGCCAGAACGCGCAGCAGCCGAGTCGGCCCAGATCCAGGGGGTTGACATGCGTATGTACCGGATCATCTACGACTGCATTGAAGAAATGGAGCAGGCGATGAAGGGCATGCTGGCGCCCAAGTTCAAAGAGGCGGTCCTTGGCCATGCCGAGGTTCGTACGACCTTCCGGGTATCAGGCGTCGGTACGATTGCGGGCTGCTACGTGCAGGATGGAAAAATTCAACGGGCGGCCCAGCTGCGCGTCCTGCGTGATAATGTCGTGATCCATGAGGGGGTATTGGCTTCGCTCAAGCGTTTCAAGGATGATGTCAAGGAAGTCGCTGCCGGCTACGAATGCGGCTGCGGCGTGGAAAACTTTAACGACATCAAGGACGGCGACGTTTTCGAGGCTTTCATGATGGAAGAAATCAAGCAGTAACCCCTCAACCAGCGCCAAAGAGCCTTTCTCTCTGGACGCTCCGGCGGGACAAAGGCTGCAAAATAGTTTCGTTTCCTGCAGTCACCGGCGGAAAACCTCTGGCAAAACGGCGCCAGCGGTTTTCCGCCGGATGTTTCTGCAGTATGAACACGTGTTTGAGGGCATGATGCCGGTAAAAAATCCCTGTACCATGGCGTGAATGAAATCACAGCTGCCGCCGCATATTTTTTATGCATCCCCCGGCTCTTCCTGCGGCGGCTGTCCTGCCGGCATCTTCGTCCGACTGCTAAAAGAATAGAGGAACTGAAAATGGCAAACAATCGAACCCAACGCATTTCCGAGGAGGTCCTGCGCGCCCTTGCCAGCGCCATCCGCTCGGTCAAAGATCCGCGCCTGCAAAACGGCTTGGTATCCATCACCCGGTGCGAGGTGACGGGCGACCTGCGCTATGCAAAGGTCTTTATCTCCGTCCTTGGCTCAGAAGACGACGCCAAGGAAGTCATGCGCGGGCTGAAATCGGCCTCCGGCTGGCTTCGTCGTGAGGTCGGCAGCCGTGTCCAGCTGCGCTATGCGCCCGAACTGGTGTTTACGCTCGATCATTCCATCACGCACGGCGCACACATTTCCGAAGTCCTGCACCGGCTCGACCGGGAAGGCAAGCTTGGGGAAAGCGAGGAAGACGAGGCATGAATGTAACCGTACGGCAGGCGGCTGAGGCGCTTCGCGGCGCCGACCGTTTTCTGATCCTGACCCACCGCAGGCCGGACGGCGACACTACCGGCTGTGCCGGGGCGCTGTGCCGCAGCCTGCGCGCAATGGGCAAAACCGCCTATGTCCTTGAAAACCCCGATTTGACCCCACGCTACGCCAACCTGACAGCGCCCCTGGCCGCACCTGCAGACTTTGCCCCCGGCTATCTCCTCTCAGTCGATGTAGCGGCGGAAAATATGCTGACCGACAATGCAGCCGGCTTCGCAGGCCGGATTGATCTGGTCATCGACCACCACCGCTCCAACCCGATGTTCGGGACGTACAATCTGGTCCGGCCCGAAGCCGGGGCATGCGCCGAAATCATTTACGATATCATCCTAGCGTTGGGCGTCCCGCTAACGCAGCAGATTGCCGAGCCTCTGTATGTCGCCGTTTCCACCGACACCGGCTGTTTTAAATTCTCCAATACCACCGTGCATACACACGAGGTGGCGGCAGCTTGCCTTGGTACCGGGCTGGACTGCGGCGAACTCAACCGCAGGCTTTTCGAAGTCAAGCGTTGGCAGCGCCTCCAGATGGAACAGCTGATGATCAAAACGATGGAATTCTACCATGACCGGCGCATTGCCGTAGCGCTGCTGCGGCGCGACGACCTTGACCGCGTTGGCGCAACCGAGGATGACTTGGATTCAATCTCCGCCTTGCCCCGCATGATCGAGGGCGTACAGGCCGGCCTGACGCTCACCGAAAACAAAAACGGTACGATACGCGTTTCGGTACGCACGACCAAAGAAGTCGACGCCTCTGCTATCTGCCGCAGCTGTGGCGGCGGCGGCCATCTGCGCGCGGGCGGCGCGACATTCCCGGCAGGCGTCAGCCTGGATGAAGCCAAGCGGCAGGTGCTGGCCGCGGCGGAGGAAGCTTATCATGAAAGCGGCCTCTGAATATCATGGTATTCTGATCGTTGACAAGCCGGCAGGTTTTACTTCACACGATGTAGTTGCCAAACTGCGCGGCATATTCCAGACCCGCCGCATCGGTCATGGCGGCACGCTTGACCCGATCGCAACCGGCGTACTGCCGGTGTTCATTGGCGGGGCGACCAGAGCCGCTGATTTTGCCGCTGCCCAGGATAAATCCTACCGTGCAGGTTTTACCCTAGGCGTGGCAACCGACACCCAGGACATCACCGGCTCCATCATACAGCGCGCCGCGCGCCGCGCCGGCGCGGAAGAGATCCAAACGGCGCTGCGCGCGTTTGAAGGGCGCCAGGCACAGCTCCCCCCCATGTACTCGGCCGTGCAGGTTGGTGGGAAACGGCTGTACGAACTCGCCCGGAAAGGGATTGAGATCGAACGGCCAGAGCGGGAAATCTTTCTCTCAGCGCTTGCGCTGACGGATTTTGATGAGGCCGCACAGACAGGCACGCTTGCGCTTACCTGCTCCAAGGGAACTTATGTACGCACCGTCATACACGACCTGGGCATCCGCTTGGGTACCTTCGCGGCGATGCACAGCCTGGTGCGTACCCGCTCCGGTATCTTTGCTCTTGAGGACGCCGTTTCGCTTGCACAGATACAGCAGGCAGCGGACAGCGGTCAGCTTGCGCGGCTGCTCCGACCGACCGATTCACTTTTTTCCGCCTATCCGGCCGTCACACTGGATAGCCACGGCTGGGAGCGGGCACAGAATGGCGCGTTCATCAGTCCTGCGCATGCGGAAAACTGCCCGCAGGAATGCGGCGCGCTTTGCCGCGTCTATTATGACGGCGTATTTCGTCTGCTTGGCCGCGTCGACACCCTGCAAAAGGGCGGGCTTGCCCTTTTTGTCCATAAAAACTTTCGATAACCCCTGCGCAGATCCTCTGTAAAACAGATCATTATGGTTTTCCGTCCACATCCCCGGACGGAGCACAGTGGCCCCGCCGGAACGGGCATGCCGTCCTGACGGCTGTTCCCGAAAAGCCGGAACCGTCGGGCCGCGGCACAAAAGGAAAAGGGAGAGAACGACCATGGTAGATAATTCACGTCCCCGCGCCATTGCGCTGGGGTATTTTGACGGCGTGCATCTGGGCCACCGCGCCCTGATGGAGCGGGCGGTGCAGCGTGCACGGGAATTTGACGGCGTGGCATCGGTATTCACCTTTGACGTACATCCAAATGCCGCCATGACTGGCCGCCCTGTCCCCTTGTTGACCGCTGCTGAATACCGCGCCGAAGAAATCAAACTGCTTGGCGGGGTGGACGAGGTGATTTTCGGCCAGTTTGACCGCCTGCGCACCATGGATTGGCGCGATTTCATCCATACGCTTCTCGTCGGGGAGTTTGGCGCGCGTTATATTATTACCGGTTTCAATAACCGCTTCGGCTATCAGGGGCGCGGGACTCCCGAGGGGCTTGCGGAAGAGTGCGCTAAAATCGGTATTGGCTATGACCGGATCGAGGATATCCGCATTGACGGCATCACCGTCTCTTCGACCTATATCCGCGGGCTGATTGCCGAAGGGGATATGGAGCGCGCTGCGGCTTTCCTCGGGCATCCATATACCATCACCGGGCATGTTGAGCATGGACGTTCCGTCGGCCATAAAATGGGGATTCCTACCGTCAATCTGCCGCTTCCACGCGAGATGGCGCTGCCACCCTACGGTGTGTATGCGGCGCAGGTTCGGTTTGATGGTAAAAGCTATCCGGCAGCAACCAATATTGGTGAAAAACCGACCTTTGTCGATGGCGGAGCACCGACGATTGAACCGCATTTGCTTGACTTCAGCGGCGACCTATACGGTAAGCGCATTCATGTGGAGCTTCACAAATTTCTGCGCCCGGAGCGTGCATTTTCCTCGATTGACGAGCTCAAAACTGCCATTGCGCTGAACGTCCGTCAGACTCGTGATTTTTTCAGCGGCTCCGTTTAAGCTGCATTTCTAATCGCTCCCGCCGGCATCTATGGCAAAGCCGGGGATCTATTTCAACATTGCAGGGGGACCGCCGGTGCAGCACCCTGAAATGAAGAATGCCCACCTGATAAAAGGCGTAAAAACATCATTGCTTTGGCGTGTTGAAAATCCTTTTGCAGATATAAAAAGACCGAGAATTCTGATAACAGATTCCCGGTCTTTGCTTTTTCTACTGTCGTTTGACCATTCCCCCGCGTCGAAGAGGCTGGATATTTTCAAATATTGGGCTTGGGCGCTCCCTGCTTGGGTGACTCTAAAGCGCTGCTCCAGTGCAGCCTGCGCATGCGGAACGCCGCAGCGTTTCACGTGGAAGCTAGGTGAGAAACAGGCATCCTACCGCACGGGCTTTATGGCTGCTGGGGGATAGAACCGAACCGCAGAGGACGGCATGAGTTGGGCCACAGATGGCGCTATGCCCCCAGCAGGGCTGTGCATGCGGCATCGTCCGGCAGGGCGTATGGATCCCGCCCGGCCTACTCTGAAAAACGTTCGGACGGCGGCTGAGGGTTCTCCAGCCCGACGCCGTACAGCTCGGGACGCCGGTTACGGCGGGGGGTTGGGTCGTTCTGGCTGAGATCCAGCAGGATTTCCAGCGTACCTTCTTCTTCGCCCAATGCGCCCAGACATTCGCCAGTGGGGGCGAAGGCCGCGCTGCCGCCGGTGAACACCTTGGGGGAGGTTTGGGTGCAGCCCAGTACCGGGACGCCGTTTTCGATTGCCCGCGCGGCAAGCAGGGTGCGCCAGTGTAGGGCCTTATAAGCGCCGCGGGTCCACCCGGCGGGAACGACGAAGAAATCGCATTCCTGCCGTGTAAAAAGCTCCGGGAAGCGCAGTTCATAGCAGCAGGCGAGCCCCATGCGTCCCCACGGCGTTTCTACCGGGGCAAAGGGGGTATTTCCGGCCTGATAATCGCGGGATTCCTGCCAGCGGAACGCGTCATATAAATGCGTTTTGCGGTGTGCCGCCGCCAGGGCGCCCGCACTGTTGATGGCCAGGATCGTATTATAAGGGCGCCTGAAAGGGAGATCTGAGCGCTCGGTCATACCGCAGACCAGCCATAGCCCGTATGTCCGCGCCAAGGTGCGCAGTGCCTCTGAAAACGGGCCATAGAGCGGCTGCTGTTCGCTCCGTTCCCCCTGTTGTTCCGGATA